>NZ_JBHSQV010000149.1:0-26777 GCF_042658665.1 Marinicrinis lubricantis | reverse complement strand
TTTCCTCATACCGCTTCCCCCTGATGCTAGAATTACCAGTTCTATGATATCTTAATAGGAAGGGTATGGTAAGTTTTGTTCATTCTTATTTAGCGGAATCCGTTGATTCTAGTTTAGCGGTTACAACAATCTCTTAAATCTTCAATTCTACTCATTTTTAAGCAACCCCTTTCTTAAAAATTCAATACTGACATTGCGAAATTCTTTACCTTCAAGGCCACTCCACTCTGGCTCCTACCTTGATCACTACAAACAAACACCTCCGAATGAAATAGTTTGTAGTTACCGTGTGTATCTCTTCTCTATGACTCACTCTTTCCTAAAAGACAAAAAAAGCCGAATGAAAATAAAAAAGACATACTGTAATGATGTCTTCTTATCCTCACTCGGCTTCTTGTAAATGAAAAGAAAGCGTATTTTTTCTGCTGCTAATATAACAAGCAACAATAATCAATCCTGAAATAATTCAGGCATGGTGGATCAAAGGATCTCACTTAAAGCCCCATAAAGGCAATTTCACAAAGGATCGAAATGCATAGGACGCATGTCCCCTGCCAAGAAAAGCAAATTAGTAAAATATAGTATTATCGTATACTAATTTCTTAATGTTCGCAATCTTTTTCGATATTTTTTTCGATATCTTTTCATTTTGCCCACCAACAAAGTTATAAATAACCTATCCCTTGTGTAGGAGTTAAGATCATGTATTTGTGGTTCTACAAGAGCCCTATAAAACTTATAGGAACCATTAATGCAATTCCTATTAAAATAGTTATTAATTTCAAATATAGATATAATATGTGACCAACACCGATCTCCATTGATGACATGGAATTAAATAAAAAATCAGAAGGAATAGAATCTCCTATCCATATGATCTCTCATGATCAATTTAACTATATCAACAGGTCAATTTAGCCATAGATAATAAAGGATTCCCTGTATTAATTCGATTACCGTTTTTATCAAACCAGAGAGGCTCCTTTTTGATATTAAGCCAAATTAGATTTTCTTGTAGCGTTGTTATTAATTCCTCATCCTCAAATCCTCTAAACACATGTCGTAGTATAGCGCCTCCAGTATAAAACAGAATGGGTATATATTCCTTAATACCATTTCCAAATTTTTTGCCGAATTCATAAAGCCTGCATAAACCAATCGTCTCAAACTCCTCCACTCTTTCGAACGCATAATACCTTTGTCCTGTATCAGTTTGTACGATTGCTGCTGCAGCATCACTCCATCCTAAATCGTGTTTACCAAATTTAATATTATCATGATGGGTGTAATAGTTAATTTTCTTCGAAAAATCCTGGAATACGTCATTTCTGGTTATCTGGCGAACAATCAGGTTCTTAATATCTGAAATCTCTTTACAAGCCATCAGGTTAAAAACGGTATACCATTGACCCATTTCGCTATAGAATGCTTGTTTAATTAGAGCCCACCTGCGATTAAAGTCATTTTTATTTTCCTTATCACTCACGAAAACGACACCGTAAGGGATTGGCTTCTTATTTTGTTTCAAATAGCTGAAATAACGATGATAACCCTCAAACTTTTCTTTGAGTTTTTCAATAAATTCTGTTCCACGATCAATCTCTACGAAGAATATTTTCTCTCCAATGCGAAGAGCAGCATCTGGACGGAAGACATATTGTTCCCCTTGCCAATCATATAACTGTGCACAATACCTATTATCCCGATAATCGAGTTGCCAATGACGATGCTGCACTTTCAGTTTTTCTAACTCAAGCAGGGCTTCAGTTAACAAGACATGATGAAGGTTTCTGGGAGGCTTTTGTAATGGAAAAGGAAAATCGCCGTAATCCTCATTCCATCCGGAGCCAGTATGAAGCGGCATGATACCAAGATGCTCCGCTACCTTTTCAATTCCAAGTTCAGTTAAGTAAATGAAATCCATAGCCCTATGAAGCCGAATAGTTTCCGTGATGATGTATCTGGATTTATCCAGTGAATTCAGAATCTTATAGGTATTATATTTAATTGTTTTTGAATACGGCCGATTTAATTCCAGGCATAACTGACGAACCAATTGTTCAATCGTTAGCCCCCTAAATTTGTACACAATCGTTAAAATATGCATCTCTCGATTTGTGACTCTATGAGCAATGAATTTAGTCATTGAAATTCTCCTTTCTTGAATTTAAAAATAGGCATATAGTTAGTCAGGTTTGAAAATAAAAAATATCGTAGTACTACAATTGAAATGGAAATCCTTGATTTATCAACGTTTTTCGGGGGTGTTTTCCAACTGAACGTTACTACTTTGATTACTACACAGGAATACTACTGATAGTTGTTTCTGTAGTAAGGTGTGTAGTACTGTTCCGTAGTAGTTACAGCATGATTATTTTTTATGGATCTCGCGATAATTCTTACCTCCTTCCAAGGCATAAAAAAGAAGCCAAACGAAAACAAAAAAGACATACTTCGCATATGTCTTTTCACATTCTCACTTGGCTTCTGCCCATTATTTTTCTACTACTCATTCTAGAAGAAAACGAGTGTTTTTTCGCTGATAAACCACGTTCAGCTAAAATCAATCCTGACATATATTCAGGCATGGGAGATCAACGGGTCCCGCTCTAGCCACAAAAGGTCAATTTCTAAATAGATCGATTGCCAGCCGACGCATGTCCGCTGCTTAAAAAGAAAAATTAAGTAAAATCGATATAAATAATGATACACCGTTCTCCTTCTTATGGCAATAATATTCCGGATATTGGAATCCTTTATTGATAGCGAAAACATCAAAATCTACTCTCCAACCGAATTCCTATGACGCAATTTTAGAATTCGATCAAAACAAAAATGATTGAATACTCTTATGTGGTTCCAAAAGAACCATATGGAACGCATAGGAACCAATGTTATATGTTAGAGAACAAATGAATTTAACCTGAGCAAAACGACTTAGTATGAAATTACCTTAAATTGAATCAATCCAGTTTATCATCGAGGCCCAGGAATTGGACGAAAGCAGGGATACATACCCCCACGAGCGCAACATACGATAGAGGAATCGGTCCGTAACGCTTGCAATATTCTTCATAGATTACCTTACTAGGTTGGTCCGCGACGGACAACATGTCCACCGTCAACTCAGCCAGGTAGGAAAGCAAATGCTTCTGACCGGTCCCCCCGTTTTGGTCCCTGATTTCTAAATAATAGCCATCTTCTTTTGTCATCGGCGTGCCGTCTGGACCCGTTATGCAAAATGCTGTCTCTGATGCTGCGGACGTGCTTAAAGCTTTCTTTCACAGCCCAGATCGCCTCTTCCGCTTTTTCGGGAGCTTTCCTTTCAACTTATCGGATACAAATTACTCCTTACGCTATATTATGAATCATGAAGTTTGTTCAGGCGATCCAACGACTTAACGCGGCAGACGACTTAGCCGATGGCGGGTACATCCCATGGGCTTGTTTTCTCTTCTGTGTTCCGAAGCAAACCAAATCAGCTTACTTTGCAGATGTTCTTCCCACGCCGTTCTGCTGTCGTTGAGCACATCTGAATATAAATCGTGCGAACGCCTTTTTGCTCATGTCTTTTAAAATCTCTATGTTTGGGGAAGATTAACGCACCCCAGTCCGATGAGGCAATGAGATAACTGACGCAATTTCTCCCTTCCAACATCCTGATTGATTAAAGTTTTCAAAATTTGCGCAAGTTGTTCACAGTGATAAAAAGGTTCTTTGGCGCCAGATAACAAATGAAACAATAATTCTAATGTGGCCACTGGATATTTTTCAGCGAACTTATCCTCTGACAGACGATAAAAAAGTGAAGTATGAGCAAGCGCCGGAACCGGGCTGCGACAGACCATTATTGTTACCTCATCAAAGACAGGTTCAAGTTCAATGACCCAACTAGCCATCTCTTCCGTTTCCGATATATGCAAAGGTAAAGGAATGCCGAATGTTCGTTTTTCCCAGTAATTTTTCAACCAATTTCCCCAAACCTCACGTTTCCCATCATTTTTAAGATTGTGTAATTGGCGCCTCATGGCCATTGCCCATTTTCTCCGAATTTCGACGTTTGTAACAGCAATAAATCTCAACAGCCATCCTGAATTAATGGGATTAGTTAAGCTATATACTGCGATAGAAGCCAAAAACTCGCAAAAACGGTCTTTCATTCGAGCATGTAATTGAGAGATATGTTCAAATGATTTTTCAAACATTGGTACCAGATCAGCAAGCAATGCTTCATTCCATTCTCCCCATGAAAGGTATCCGTCCCATGCCTGTCTTGCGTCCATTTCATTCGACCATTTTAACAACGGAATGATATTTTCTTGAGTCCATAGAGAGTCTAGGAAAAATAAATAATGTAAATGACTTGCCAAAATAACTCTCCCTAATTGCGCTGATATCGAATCGCCGTTTACCGTTTTCGTAAAATAAAGTCTATAAGATTCAGGTATTGCAGTCTCTTTCGATCCCGAATTGTGTTTGGACAAGGAATGGAGCCAAAACTGAACAATCTTTCCTCCCGGATGGTTGATAGCTTTAGTCAACCAATCTTCCGTATTCGTGAAATCTCGCTCAACGTTCGGTTTGCGATCCAATTCATCCCAAAGTTGATAGGATACCGTTTCAGCAGTGGGAAGAAGATTCATTGGAATTCCAAATTTTTGTTTTTCGATGCCGGACAACAACAAATCGGCCATTTGGTTGCGAAGTAAATAGATATCTTTATGGAGTAGCAAATCAAGAATAAACTCCCATTGATTTTCATTCAAATTTGTTTTTTCCCAACCCCTCAAGATGCTTTTCCAAAGGCCTGTTGTCCAATATTGGCCGGACTTTAAAAGATCAATTAACTTTTTCCCCCAATCAAACGAACTGGAGACCGCTTCGCTTACCTCGGCCAAGAGTCCTTCGCGGCTTAAAAAACCCCAACGTTTATCTTGATAAGTCAGCAACCATTCCAATATTTCTTCCGGTTCTTGAGCAAGTAACTCTTTTGCAGAGATGGACGATTTGTCTTTAGAATGTCCGGAACCTATAGTCATCCAACTGTTCAAATCTCGATGTTCCCTAGGTTCAAAATCCGGATGTTTTTCCAGTATTCGAGACAATAACTGGTTAACAAATGGACAACTCGGATCTGCTTCCTTTAGCCATCCCAAAAGATTGTAGATTTCATACTGATTCGCCTCTTCATCCCCTGTCTCCGGCCCACCTTCAATGCTATCGAGTAACTTTGTGCGTACGGATTCGCTTGCTGACGGATACGTAAGTTTTAAAAGACGAAAGACTTCATGTTTTAACGGAAGGAAATTCAGACAGTTCTTTTCCAGCATCCAATCTATTTTTTGATCGGGACTTAAGATGTTCAATTCAATCAACCCGTGTATAGCCAATCTTTTTAACAACTGGCTATCAGCGGAAGCCCACTTTTGTATAACGCTTAGCCCCTTTGCAGGTTCAGACGCACAAAAATATTCGATCAATTCGCGAGCTGCATCAATAATAAAATCGGTTTCGTTTTTTACCCGATCTTGTTCATGAGGTTCGATCGCACTGCGGCTATAACTTATTGGATCCCAAGTTTCATTGGCTTGACCTGAGCCGGCTAAAACATGATACATTTGTTGTAAAAAGCTTGTTAAAATCGATTCTAATGCAGATGCGAACCTGTTGAGATAAGGTCGAATTACCTTCTTCCATATTTCACGCAAATAATATTCATCGCCGGTAAGGACAATTTGCACGTCAGTTTTAGTTTGACTATCTGGATTAATACTAAAATGGTGCTGTAGCTGGATATAAGGCCGACAAAGATATTCAAAAAGCAATAAAGCGGTTATATAATATGACGGTTGACCGCATTTTTCCAAGAGATATTCCAAATATGTCGAATGTTTAGCTCCTTGAGGAACCGAGGCGAGCAATACACAAACCCATTTCGTCAATACCGAGTTTTCCGGAAGCGCATCGCTAAAAGCTAACTTTTGAGCGATACAAAACCAAAGAGCGTTATGGAGAGCCTGTCCGTTACGATGGATAATGGAAAGCCCGGCTTCATCATAAACGCCAACCACAATTTCCGCAAACCAAGCCGCAAGAATTGTTCCGATTTCATTCAACTGTTTTTCTGTACTAAAAAGAGCTTTCAGATATTCCCTTTCTTCCATCCATTGCAACCATTCCTCGCTTTTTGCGTAACAGACAAATAATCGGAAGGTGGGCAATTGCTTCAAAACATCTTCAATATATTGTATCTCATCGGGTATTAACGACGGAGGCATAGCAAACAGTTTCTTTAAGCGATGATCATGATCAACAACCCCCCCATTTTATTCATGTGAGACCAAGCTTCTATCGCTTCATTCAAAGCTTTATGGCTGGAAGGTCCATCCCTTAACGGATAAAAAATCGGCTGCACATCGAGGAACTTCCAATGTTCCTCATTTCCATGAGGGGTAAATGCGTATCTTTCTGTATGTGGTGGCAATCCGCGAGCCAGGTATTGCATAATCGGGTCATTGTGGCTGTACCCTACGAAAAGAACAACGTACTTATCAAACATAGCTTGCAAGAAGCGAGTGGCCCAACCTTCTGTTAAATAGGCACGGCCAAAATCGCTGTCGGTTAGAATCATCTCTTCCGGCTCTTGATCCACGCAACCATGCAAATAAACGATCCCATGAAAACGATGACCTAATGGTAATGCAGGCGCGCGATATTCCGGAAATTGTTTTGCATTCTTGAATGAATTAACACTTGAAAAATGAGTATCAAAATTCGTCGTAACTATACGGACATCCGATACATCATCGAAAATCGATAAAAGGTCGTTATGCAGTTGAGTCGGTTTAGATTCAGGATTTCCTATGATTTGTGCAACAATCTTATTTACATTAGGCCCATGTTTTTTGATTCTTCCCAAATAACGATCAATTGGTTCTCCGTTTTCTTTCTTGATATGCCCACCAACCTGCAATGACACTTCTGAAGCAAGTTGTTCAAAATCAGGCAACTTTGAAGGTATTCCCATGGATACGCCGGCACCCACAAAGATTACCAATCTCCGATCTTTCAACGCAGTAAACAGTTTATCTGGCAAATTTATATCTTTATTAATCCACATCTTATCATGCTCCTCATAGAGATGGATATTTTTATATCTCCAACCTATTATTATACCCAATTAAAAAGAATGTAACTCCAATGGGCAGAATCTATTGCCCTTAATACCAAATTACAATTAATTATTGACAACAACATATAAATAATGCTATTAAATAAATATAGCTAATTCAAGTTAACCCATTCCCATACATGCGTAAGGGAAACTTTGAGATTAATCCTTTCTTTGATCGATAATCTATTGATTACATTGCCATCACTGGCCTTCACTAAGTTATTTTCGATTAGTGGAATTTTATAGAATTTACCGTTTAACGGGAGTAAAGCACATGATGCTTCTTTTTTAAGAAGTTTTCTGTGCTTTTTTTATTTTCAAAAAAATCCATACGGAAGGATGTGATACTTTTTTATTTCGAATCCTAAAAATTTTAGTGGTCCAATTTTTGCAGAATGAAACAGCATCCTTTAATTTTAAATTAACGGGATCAATCATTGATTGTTCCGGTAGGAGGTTTGTATATATGGAAACAACAAAACAGTTACTAACAGTTGATGAAGCAAGAGAGGTTCTTAGAGTTGGCAGGAACGTTATGTATCAATTGATCAAAAGCAATGATGTCCCTCATATTAAGGTCGGCAAACAAATTCGTGTTCCATATGACGATTTTATCGCTTGGATAAAAAATAATACAACCGCCTAAAATCCGTGTGGATTCATAAGGAAAATTGTATTACAAGGGGTGGTAACTATGGCCGGTAATATTACCAAGGTTGGTTCGAAATTTAGAGTGACTTTTGAACTGGGTACTGATAGTAACGGAAAGCGTTTGAGACAATATAAAACAGTATCTTCAGAAGCGGAAGCCAAAAAGTTGTTAAGTGAATTTGAATATAATCAGCAGCGTAATCTTGTAGTTCAATCCGAGAAACTGACATTTTCTGAATTTATGGGTCTCTGGACAGATAATTATGTAAAATATAATTGTGAAGTAACGACGGCATACGGATATAACAATATCATCTACAACCACATAGTACCCTATTTGGGCAGTATTGAATTACAAAAGCTTCAACCTGCTCACATTCAACAATATTACAATTACCTTATGGACGAAAAAGGGCTTTCTCCAAATACAGTACACAAACATCATGCTTGTATCAGAAAGGCACTGGATTATGGTTTGAAGCAACAATACGTTTATCGTAATGTGGCCGATGCTGTATCCTTGCCGAAAAAGAAAAGGTTTGAGGGCCGATCCTATGACATAACACAATTGCATGATTTGCTTGATAAAGTAAAGGATACAAGGATTGAATTACCCATATATCTGGCCGGATACCTCGGCTTAAGGCGAGAGGAAATCGTCGGTCTGAAATGGAAAAATGTTGATATCAATCAAAGATTGGTTTATATATCTGAAGTCCGAACCAAAGCAGGAAAAAATGAAATCATCAAGGATCCGAAAACGGACAAAAGCAAAAGAACCCTATATATTACAGATCCATTGCTGGAGATTTTGCTTAAACATAAGCAAAGACAAGAAGAATTCAAACGATTATTAGGAACTGAATACATCAATACAGGGTATGTTTATGTCCATGATAACGGCAGGCCTTACAGAGTGAACACGATTACTGAGCAATTCAAATCCTTTTTGGAGAAACATCATTTACCCAAAATACGGCTGCATGATTTGAGGCATACTTTTGCAAGCATCTTATATGACCAAGGCGTAGATTTAAAATCTATATCTGAGGCGCTTGGACATTCCGACATAGGAACGACCAATAAAATTTACACTCATAAATTTGATAAAACTCATAAAACCACAGTCAATATACTGAGTGAAGCTTTAAAGAAAAAAGAATGAATTGCCCTGTATCATTCATGCTATAACTTGACTCATTGAATATCAGGCCCGCTCTGAGATGAGCGGGTTTTTCGTATGAGATGAAATGCGGCGAAGTGTGTTCATTATAATACACAAAGCAAGATTCTTTCTGATTCCAAAAGGGGCTAATACCACTTCAACTGCTGAAAAGGCCATAAACTCTACCATCGTCTGGTATCGCTTATCCCTTAATTCGTTTCTTTTACAAGCTCATTAGAATAGACAGTTGAAAATTAGCGAATCAGCTACCACTCACATCCTTCTTTTGCGAAATTTTTTTTAATTCTTCTACTGCACGAAAGCCACTATCGTGTTAGCTCTGCGTCTTGGCTCCGTATTCTTCTTCGTATTATTCTATTTTTTATTATTATCGTCTCATTTGCACGAAACATTTTTAATCTTTGTAACGAAATTTAGCGCAATAAATAATGAAAAGTGATGCGCTAATACGCAGTTTACAGCTTATTTATTTTCGTGTTACACTCCATTCAGCATATTAAACAGGAGCGATTTTATTATGAAACGAATTCCGATATTGGGACCAACCATTGAACATGGTGATGATAACGACGATATTCGCAATTATTATTATTATTGGCGAAACAACAATAGTTCTCTCAAGTCTCCATTCTTCTCGCTCTTTAAAAGCTTTAAGGAGAAGGAATTGCTCAAAGATCTTGACGAAGGAGCCTTACGGCTTTATTTGTATTTCGGTTTCGTTGCTGATAATGATCACGGTCACAGTTGGCACAGTATTGAAACCATTTCTAAATATTTTGGAAAGCAGACTCGAACCATCGATCACTGGATTAAAAAGCTTGTCGATGCCGGGTTAATATACCGGACCAAAGATAAGAAAAAATCCCATACGACATTCATGATTCCATATACCGATACGATAATAGTCCAAAAACCTGTAAAAAAACATCTCGAAGATGCCCAACCTCTGCTCGACGATGTTTTAGAAAAGTTAAAGAACCTCGAAGGCCTCTACGGGAAAATCATACGAGTTCATCACATCTTTTCCTGGGGGACAAGCAAGAAAACCAAAAGGGTTTCCGAAAGTGCAGATATCACGAATTTCCTTTTCATTATCACTCAAAGACCAAATGATATACTAGTCGGACATGTTCTTCACCTGAGAAAATCCCTGGACAAAGGTATCAGTCAGCTACATATTGATGATGTAGCAGTTTTTGACAGTCCATATGAATTCAACGGCACCTCAATTCAAGGCATTGCCGTTACCCACACTCAGCGAATTTTGCAGAAAGAAAATATAAGTACGTTAATGACCTTTATGCGTGATCTTAGCCAAGCCGATGAAGATTCATTTCTACAGCATGCAAAGGTGATCTATGGGGAAATTTCCCCAGTTCTAGAGACTGAAGATCAACAAACTGAACCAGAAGAAAATGAAGATGAGGGAGGGGGTTAAATGTGTCGGATTATTCGATTGACATAAATGATACAAAAACCCAGATTGTCGGCAAATTAAATACTGCAGCTGTTAAAAATCTGGTAGGTATAGATTTTCCCGTCGATGAAGTTTATATGTATCCCGGTGCAATTAAGCACGTCCGAAAAAACCACCCCGGAATCATCGAAAGTTATGGCCATCTGATTCCAGATATGATTGCTAATCCCGATTTTATCGGTCAGCATCCAAAAGTCCCCAATAGCCTAGAGATAATAAAAGTGGTATCAGATCATCTCCTGTTGTCCATTCAACTTGATCCTTCCGGGTATCTATACGTTTCCACGTTTTTTGAGCTCAATAATGGGCATAATAAAATCAAAAAACGTCTGGCAAGTGGTCGAATCGTACCATATAAAGATTAAAAAAGACCTTTCCGGATTCAGGTGTTGACTGCAGGCAACGAATTCGGTATTATAAAGTTACAAATTAAAGCGTAGACTATTTATTAAGGATCATTAGAGGTGGGAAAGGTTCCCCACGCGCTTGTCGGTTTTACCGGCAAGTTACCAGAGATCAGGATACGCCGCCCTGCTATGATCCGATTATAGAGGCCTCCCAGAAATGGGAGGCTTTTGCTCATTCTGCTACAATGTGAATTGAGTGCTTATCAAACAATTATGGTAAATTTATTACGCAGATGTACTGCCATTGAGGCAAATATGCATTAGCACTTACTTGTAGCCATTTTGGCTACAAAAACTAAGCTAAAAAGCAGATAAAAAATCTCATGGCTACAAAATGGCTACAATTTGAGGGCATAGAAAAGCCCAGCCCTCATGCGGACTGGGTTTTCATGGTGGAGGCGAGGGGAGTCGAACCCCTGTCCGAAGATATCGCCACATCAGCTTCTACGGGTGTAGTCACTTGAGAAGTGTTCGCCTAATCCGCTGCCAAGCGACCCGCTACGAATTAGACTAGTCTGATTGTCTTCTTCCGCTAGCCCCAGACGGAGACTAGACGGCGTATCCCACTAAAGTTGAGCCCCTATCCCGGCACATGGGCGATGCAGGGTAGAAGCACGCGTGCAGGTTATTAAGCTGCTACAGCGTAAGTTGGTTGTTGTTTGCCAGTTATTATGGCTTTCGCGTTGATGACGTGGACGCAGACCCCACGACCCGCTACTCATGCTCAAACTATCCCCGTCGAATCCATAAACGCCCCCGTGATAAGGAAAAGCACACAAGGTGCTTTTCATCTATAGCGAGGTCTATCCATAATGGAGCAGACTCGGGCTGAACATGTTAGCTTCCAGTTCCAGCGGACAGCTTCGAGGAGTGGTGTACTGTCTCGCTGATAATGTTATTATAACATAGATTTAGCGAGGTGCATTAGAGGGTTGCTGCCACTTCAGGTGCAGTATACCAAGGATGGAAAACAATCAGATTCCATCACTTCAACTATCTCGCAACCTTCTGTCTTTCCTTGAGCGCACGCTGAATATCGCGCTGTGCATCCCGCTTCGCAGCCGTTTCCCGCTTATCATACTGCTTCTTCCCTCGTCCTAAGCCGAGCAGAAGCTTCGCATAACCGTTGCGCACATATACCTTCAGCGGTACGAGTGTATAGCCCTGCTGCTTCGTCGCGCCGATCAGCTTGGCGATTTCCGATTTCTTCAGCAGCAGCTTCCGTGTCCGTGTCGGATCGGTAGGATTGAAGCGATTGCCGTTCTCGAACGGACTGACATGCATATTGTGCAGGAAAGCTTCCCCGTTGCGGATGGTCGCGAAGCTGTCATTCAGGTTGGCTTTGCCTGTACGCAGAGATTTGATCTCCGTACCTGTCAGCACCATCCCAGCTTCATACGTATCCTCGATGAAATAATCATGGGAAGCTTTTCGGTTTTGTGCCAGCGGCTTATCATTATTCTTTTTCCCCATGAGAATCACCCCTCCGCAGCTTCGGTTCAGGAGTCAATTGTATCAACTTCCCAGGGAGAAATCAAGAGATGGCAGCCACAGACCTAGCTATGCTTTCGCTTTTCTTTTCCGCGCACCGCCGGACTTCCCTTTAGGCTTTCCGGCAAATCCGCCGCTCTTCTTTTTCGTTCGGCTCTTACCTGATGAGCCGCCGTTTTTCTTACGGGAAGGAGAAGTCGACCATGACTCTGATTCGTCACCGGACGATCCTGCAAACCCCGCTCCTGCAGCTCCCTTCTTCTTTCGTTTGCCGCTAAAACCGGAGCCCGGAACGACACTCACCTTCTGCGGTCTTGGCTTCATGTCCACCATTTCAAAATCGATGTTATAGTCGTCCATGTTAACCCGAGCGACTCTGACCTTCACCTCATCCCCGATCCGGAATACCCTCGAGGTGCGCTCCCCGATTAACGCAAGATGACGCTCATCATAATGGTAATAATCATCGGACAGATCACTCAGACGAATCAATCCTTCGACGGTGTTCTCCAATTCCACGAACATACCGAAGTTCGTCACACCGCTAATGATGCCTTCGTACTCTTCCCCGACTTTATCGAGCATGAATTCAGCCTTCTTCAGCTTATCCGTGTCACGCTCCGCTTCGACCGCTACCCGTTCGCGCTGGGACGATTGCTTCGCAATGTCTTCCATGCGGCCGGTCAAATATTCATGCCTCGCTTCGGACAAGCTTCCCTTCTCTATGATTTCTCTCATGATCCGGTGAATGACAAGGTCCGGATAACGCCGAATTGGTGAAGTGAAGTGCGAATAAAACTCCGCCGCCAGACCAAAGTGACCCGTGCTCTCGGCATCGTACTTCGCCTGCTTCATGGAACGCAGCATCATCGTACTGATAACCGTCTGCTCCTTTGTTCCCTCGATTTCCTCCAGCAGCGTTTGCAGCGCACGTGGATGGACTTTATTCGCTTTACCCCGAACCACATAGCCGAAGTTCGAGATGAACTCCATGAAGTGGAACAGCTTTTCCTGATCAGGATCCTCGTGAATCCGATAAATAAACGGCACCTTCATCCAGTGAAAATGCTCCGCTACCGTCTCATTGGCCGCCAGCATGAATTCCTCTATGATCTTCTCTGCAATCGAGCGATCCCGCTTGACGATATCTACCGGCTTGCCTTCTTCATCAACGATGACCTTTGATTCTTGAAAGTCGAAATCGACAGCACCGCGCCGCATTCTTTTCCCGCGAAGTTTCAGAGCGAGCTCCTCCATCAGACGGAACATATCGACTAAGCCGGCATACTGTTCCGTCACTTCCGGATCTTGATCCTCCAAAATTTTGCGCACATTCGTGTAGGTCATTCGTTCGATTGTCTTTATGACACTTGGGTAAATATCGTGGCCAACGACGCGGCCCTCCGCATCCAGCTCCATCTCACATGTCATCGTGAGACGATCCACCTTCGGGTTCAAGCTGCAAATCCCGTTGGACAGACGATGCGGCAGCATTGGAATAACCCGGTCCACAAGATAGACGCTGCAGCCTCTGCGAAATGCTTCTTGATCCAGCGGAGAATTTTCCTTCACATAGTAGCCAACGTCAGCAATATGAACACCGAGCTTGTAATTTCCGTTCGGGAGCTTTTCCACATTGACCGCATCATCAAGATCCTTGGCGTCTTCGCCGTCAATCGTGACGATCGTCCAATTCCGAAGGTCTCTCCGTCCCTTCAGATCCTCTTCGGATATCGTATCGGCAATTTGCTCCGCCTGCTCCATCACATCTTCAGGAAACACTTCAGGCAGCTGATACTTTCGAATAATGGATAAAATATCGACGCCCGGATCATTTTTGTGGCCCAAAATTTCAATGACTTTGCCTTCGGCCGCCGCTCTGCCCTCTGGGTACGTTACGATTTCAACGACAACCTTATGTCCATCCGCCGCCCCGTTAAAGGATTCCTTAGGAATAAAAATATCTCTGCTAATCCGCTTATCATCCGGTACAACGAAGCCATAGCTTTCATGATCCTGAAACGTACCGACCAGCTGTGTATTGGCCCGCTGTACAATGCGAACGACTTCCCCTTCCAGTCTTCCGCCTGCCGCGCTTTTGGATGTGACTCGAACGAGAACAATATCACCGTTCATCGCACTCTTCAAATCGTTCGCATGCACATAAATATCTTCTTTCTCTTCATCTTCCGAGATGAGAAAGGCAAAACCTTTCGGATGCACTTGAAGACGGCCTTTCACCAAATTCATGCGCTCTGGGATGCCATAGCGATCCGTCCGCGTTCTTAAAATTTCTCCCTCATTCTCCAATTCATTGAGAAGCTTCAAAAATTGCTTAAATTCATCCGGATCCTCAATTTCAAAATGCTTTTCCAGCTCTTGATAAGTCATCGGCTTATATGCCGTTTCACGCATAAAGTCCAGCAGCTCTTCTTTCGTTATCATGTGATCACCTCTGTTAATCCGGTTGCCTGTATCCGATGCTCCAATCTCTTCGGATTACCAGACCGTATAGTTTGAACAAATCGATCTATCTGTTTATACACCTTAACCCGTTCCTCATCTAATAAAATGGCATGCGAGGTATTCGGGAAATAAGCAACTTCCTTTATTTCTGAATTACTGCGATGATATATATAATCCGCACTGCGCGGCTGTACGGTCTGATCCTTCAAGCCCTGTACGATAAGCAGCGGTACCTTTACCTGATGCAGTGATTTTTTCACCTTCCGTACCAGATGCTGCAAGCTGACGACACACTTTACCGGCGTTCGATCATACGCACATGATTCCTCACGAATGAGAGAAGAATAAGTACTCGGTTTTTTCGCGACGTATTTAATGAAGCGATGAACATACCGAGCAAATACCGCATTTCGTGTATTGACATAAATGGGTGTTCCAAGTGAAACGACGCCGTCCAAGTGCCGCTCTAAGGAAAGCAGCAAAGACAATAGCCCTCCCATTGAGTGTCCCACCGCGACAATTTGTTCAAAACCTTGCGCCTTTAGCTGATCATAAGCTTGGAGCACATGCCCCCACCAATCCGTCCAGCCGGTCAAGATCATGTCTTCCGGCTTCGTCCCATGACCCGGAAGCCTGACAGCTGATACCGTATATCCCGTATCATTCCAATAATATGCCGCTCTCCGAAACTCGGATGGCGATCCCGTAAAGCCATGAACCAGTAACAGTGCCGTAGAGCTTAAATCACCACGGCCCTCCCATACAAAGGGCTCCGTTGATTTGTAAATCCTCATGTCTGTTTCTGCCCTCCTCTGCTCTAAGACAGGTTCGTACTTGGAAGCCCGCAGTTGGAAGAGATGTAAGTAAAGTTATGAATCGATATCCAATAAAAAAGCAGCAGGTATAGGATTCCCCTGCTGCGTCTTTTTATGTGTATCGTCTAATCATGCAGAACGTAAGAAACAATAAGTGAAAGCACAAAAAACCCTACTGCCAGCACCATCGTTAGGCGAGCTAAAAACAAGTCCAAACCGCGTGCCTTTTGCTTACCGAATAGGTGCTCCGCACCACCGGAAATCGCTCCGGATAAACCCGCGCTCTTCCCTTTTTGCAATAAAACAGCCAGGATTAATCCTAAACTGAAGATGATCAGCAAAATTTTGAAAAACAAATCCATGTTGATCGTGACCTCCCAAGGTTCAAATCTTAGTGCATCGTATTTCATAAGTATGATCGTTCTAATAATATGTTCATCATCACTTAAAAACAGCATTTCAATTGTAACATGTTTTTTTCCGATAGGCAACCGCTTGCAGATCATGATCGAAAAGAGCCTCTGTATTCCGCTTACAAGCCAAATTCAAGCCAAATCTCAACATCTCATTACGGATGGTTAACGATCCAAATTATTAGCCTCATAAACAAAAAAGAACCTCACTCCACCATTCCCGTGGAGTGAGGTTCCATATGACGAACTGATCGGTAAGATCAGCAGCTTATCTCTTACTTGAAGCTTTTGAGGTTGTAGAATGCAGATTTACCCGCATATTGAGCAACGGGTCCAAGCTCATCTTCAATGCGAAGAAGTTGGTTATATTTCGCTACGCGGTCCGTTCTGGAAGGCGCACCTGTTTTGATTTGTCCTGCATTCGTAGCAGCTGCGATATCTGCAATGGTGCTGTCTTCACTCTCACCGGAACGGTGGGAAATAACTGCTGTGTAACCAGCGCGTTTTGCCATTTCGATCGCATCGAACGTTTCCGTCAATGTACCGATTTGGTTTACTTTGACAAGGATGGAGTTACCGATCCCTTTTTCAATACCTGTGGACAAGCGGGATGTGTTCGTTACGAACAGATCGTCACCCACCAATTGGACTTTGCTGCCCAATTTCTCCGTCAGCAGCTTCCAGCCTTCCCAATCGTCTTCAGCACAGCCGTCTTCGATCGAGATGATTGGATATTTGTCTACTAAGGAGGACAAGAAGTCTACGAACTCTGCAGAAGTGAAGGATTTGCCTTCACCTTCAAGCTCATATTTTCCGTCTTTATAGAATTCCGTGGAAGCTACGTCCATACCAAGGAATACGTCTACGCCTGGCTTATATCCTGCACGCTTAATGGCAGTAATGATGGTTGCCAATGCTTCTTCGTTGGAGCCTAGGTTTGGAGCAAAGCCGCCCTCGTCACCTACGGCTGTATTCAAGCCTTTTTCCTTCAATACGGATTTCAAGCTGTGGAAGATTTCTGCGCCTGTGCGAAGCGCTTCTTTGAAGCTTGGAGCGCCAACTGGCAATACCATGAATTCTTGAACATCCACGTTGTTGTCCGCATGAGCACCGCCGTTTACGATGTTCATCATTGGAACAGGAAGAGTTTTAGCGTTGAATCCGCCAAGATATACATACAAAGGAATGCTCAATGCTTCAGCTGCAGCGCGAGCGGTTGCCATGGAAACCGCAAGAATGGCATTCGCACCGAGGTTGCCTTTGTTTGCTGTACCATCAAGCTCAATCATTTTTTGGTCGATGCCCAGTTGATCGAGTGCATCCCAACCAATTAATTCTGGAGCGATTTTCTCGTTTACGTTTTCTACGGCTTTCAGTACACCTTTACCGAGGTAACGGCTCTTGTCGCCATCGCGAAGCTCAACCGCTTCATAAGCACCGGTAGAAGCACCGGATGGAACGATTGCGCGGCCTACAGCACCGGACTCTAAGTATACTTCAACTTCAACCGTTGGATTCCCGCGGGAGTCCAGCACTTCGCGTGCGTAAATGTCGGAAATAATCGTCATTTCATATCTCTCCTTAGAAATTATTTTATAAGACTGCTGCCTGTCATTTCTGCCGGTTTAGGCAGCTGCAGCAGATCAAGCAACGTTGGAGCAATATCCGCTAGAATTCCGCCTTCCCGAAGCTCTACGCCCTGTTTCGTAACAATGAGCGGCACCGGATTGGTCGTATGCGCCGTATGCGGACGACCGTTCTCGTCAATGACGACATCTGCGTTGCCGTGGTCTGCCGTAATGATCACGACTCCGCCTTTAGCTAGAATCGCCTCAACGACCTTGCCTAAGCATTCGTCCGTTGCTTCAATCGCCTTAATCGTCGGCTCCAGCATACCGGAGTGACCTACCATATCAGGGTTAGCAAAATTAAGAATAATAGCGTCGTGGTTCTCCGCTTCGATTTCCTTAACAGCTGCTTCCGCTACTTCATAGGCGCTCATTTCCGGCTTCAAGTCGTAGGTAGCCACCTTCGGAGAATTAATCAGGATGCGAGTTTCGCCTGGCAGCTCCTGATCACGGCCTCCGCTGAAGAAGAACGTTACGTGCGGATATTTTTCGGTCTCTGCAATTCTAAGCTGCTTCTTTCCATGCTGTACCAAAACTTCTCCAAATGTATTATCCAAATTTTTCGGGGAATATGCAACATATCCTCCGACGGATTCACTGAACAGTGTCATACATACATAGAAAAGATTCTTCGGTGCTTTTTCGCCGCGGTCGAATCCGCGGAAGTCTTCGTTGGTGAAGGCGAGTGAAAGCTGAATCGCACGATCCGGACGGAAATTAAAGAAGATGACGGCATCGTTAGACTCTACCAAGCCTGGCGAATTGCCGTTCTCGTCCACGATAACCGTTGGTACGAAAAATTCATCATATACCGACTGCTCATAGGATTCCACGATCGCTTGGACTGGATCGGTATACTGAGGTCCCTCGCCGTATACCATTGCGCGGTACGACTTCTCCACACGATCCCAGCGCTTATCGCGGTCCATCGCATAGTAACGTCCTTGAACCGTCGCGATTTTGCCGATGCCCACTTCTTTAATGTAGCTGCACAGGCGTTCCATATAGTGTTTCGCACTGTCCGGCGCCACATCGCGTCCATCCAAGAAGGCATGGATATAGACTTCCTCCAAGCCTTCTTTTTTAGCCAAATCAAGCAGTGCAAAAAGATGCTCGATATGGCTGTGTACGCCGCCGTCCGATAATAGTCCGTACAAGTGAAGCTTCGTGCCGTTCTCTTTGGCATGACGCACGGCTTTCAGCAGCGTTTCGTTATCATAAAATTCGCCTTCGCGAATCGATTTCGAAATTCGAGTCAGGTCCTGATACACGATCCGGCCCGCACCGATGTTCAAATGGCCTACTTCGGAATTCCCCATTTGTCCTTCCGGCAAGCCTACCGCTTCACCGCAAGCGGTCAGCGTCGTATGCGGAAAGCTGTTCCAGTAGCGGTCATAATTCGGCTTATTCGCTTGTGCTACTGCATTGCCTACCGTTTCTGATCTAAGTCCGAATCCATCCAAAATAATCAGCGCTACAGGTTTTGGCGCAGTCATCTTATTTTGCCCCCTCAACTAATTGGATGTAAGAAGCTGGTTCCAAGCTTGCTCCACCCACAAGAGCTCCATCGATGTCGCTTTGGCCCATATATTCAGCAACATTCTCCGGTTTTACGCTTCCGCCGTACTGAATGCGGATTTTTGCAGCTGTATCCGCACCGAAAGCGGCAGCCACTTGCTCACGAATATAGGAGATCACTTCATTCGCATCCGCAGAGGTGGAGGATTTGCCTGTGCCAATCGCCCAGATCGGCTCATAAGCAATCACCGTTTGCGCCGCTTGCTCTGCAGTCAAGCCTTTCAGTGCAGCGTCGGTTTGCTCCTTGCATACGGATTTCGTCTGACCCGCTTCTCTTTCTTCCAACTTCTCGCCGACACAGACGATCGGTGTCAGTCCATGCTTGAATGCCGCATGTACTTTCTTATTCACAGTCTCATCGGTCTCCGCGAAGTAAGCTCTGCGTTCGGAATGACCGATGATAACATAATGAACACCTAGATCCTTCAGCATGACGCCGCTGATTTCACCGGTAAACGCGCCTTGATCTTCCCAATGGAGATTTTGCGCTCCGATTTTAATCGAAGTGCCCTTCAATGCTTCCGTTAATGCGGGAAGGCTGGTGAATGGCGCACAGATGACGCTTTCTACGCCTTCGATTTCCGCTTTGCCCTTGACTCCTTCCGCGAAGCTAACTGCTTCTTGGACGGTTTTAAACATTTTCCAGTTGCCGGCAATAATCGGTTTTCTCATAAGTTCACCACTTTCTATATTGTTCGAACATTCATAGATTCTTCGTCTTACTTATCGTTCAATGCAACGACGCCCGGAAGCGCCTTGCCTTCCATAAATTCTAGAGATGCTCCGCCGCCTGTCGAAATGTGATCCATCTCTTTAGCCAAACCGAATTTCTCAGCTGCGGCAGCAGAATCGCCGCCGCCCAATACGGTATAAGCCGAAGTTTCTGCACAAGCCTGTGCAACGGCTCTTGTACCGTGAGAGAATGGCTCGATTTCAAATACGCCCATCGGTCCGTTCCAAACAACGAGTTTGGAATTTTTGATGACATCAGCGTAAGTTTCACGCGTTTTCGGTCCGATATCAATACCTTCCCAATCTGCAGGGATGCCGTCGATACCGACAATTTGCGTGTTCGCATCGGCACTGAAGTCATCTGTCACAACAATATCCGTCGGCAAGTAGAACTTCACATTCTTTTCCTTCGCCTTATTGATGAATTCCAATGCGAGGTCCAGCTTCTCGTTGTCTACCAAAGATTTTCCGATTTCATGGCCTTGCGCCTTCAGGAACGTATAAGACAATCCGCCGCCAATCAGGATGTTGTCAGCGATGTTAAGCAAATTCTCGATGACGCCGATTTTGTCTTTTACTTTCGCTCCGCCGACAATCGCAGTGAAAGGATGCTCTGGGTTGGATAGAGCTTTGCCCAGCGTAGACAATTCCTTCTCCATCAGCAAGCCGGATACAGCCGGCAAGTGATGAGCAATGCCTTCGGTCGAAGCATGTGCGCGGTGTGCAGCACCAAACGCATCATTCACATAAAGATCTGCGAGTTCAGCGAATGCTTTCGCAAGTTCCGGATCATTCTTCTCTTCTCCAGGATAGAAACGAACGTTTTCTAGAACGAGCACATCGCCATTTTGCATATCGGAGATAAGCGCTTGAACAGCGGATCCCGTTGCTTCATCCGCCTTTCTTACAGGCTTGCCAAGCAGTTCAGCCAATCTTTCCGCAGCAGGCGTAAGGCGAAGCTCTTCAACGACTTGTCCTTTCGGTCTGCCTAAATGACTGGCCAAAATCACTTTTGCTCCCTTTTCAATTAGGTATTGAATCGTTGGAAGCGTCTCTCTAATCCGAGTATCATCCGTAATTTTGCCATCCTGCAAAGGTACGTTGAAATCAACTCTGACGAACACTCTTTTTCCTGCGACTTCCACATCGCGAACACTTTTCTTGTTCAATGGATTTCTCCTCCTTATAATCACCTGCTGAAATCGCAGCACCAAATGGGTACACGTAACACTAGAGCAGGTATGAATATCTATTGCACAATCTCTGCTCCATCCGAAATTTCCGTTCGGAATTTTTCTCTAAATTTATGGTTTAAGGTTCTTAGCCAAAATGCCAGATTTCAAACAAAGAGGAGAATTGCTTCTCCTCTGTCATGTTTGTTCTTGAATTGTATGATCGATTATAGACCTTTGCTTGCGATGTAAGCAGCCAAGTCAACGACACGGTTGGAATAACCCCACTCGTTATCGTACCAGGAAACAACTTTCACCATGTTGCCGCCTACGACCATCGTGGAAAGAGCGTCGATTGTGGAGGAAGCTGGGTCACCATTGTAATCGCTGGATACAAGCGGCTCATCGCTGTAGTTCAAGATGCCTTTCAATGGTCCGTTAGCTGCTGCTTGCAATGCGCCGTTTACTTCTTCAACGGTAACTTCTTTGCTCAGCTCAGCAACAAGGTCTGTTACGGATACGTTAGGTGTAGGAACACGCATTGCCATACCGTTCAGTTTGCCTTTCAGTTCAGGCAATACAAGGGAAACAGCTTTTGCAGCACCCGTAGTGGAAGGGATGATGTTCTCAGCAGCTGCACGAGCACGGCGAAGGTCCTTATGAGCAAGGTCCAACGTACGCTGGTCGTTCGTGTAGGAGTGAACGGTCGTCATCATACCTTTTACGATTCCGAATTGGTCATTCAGAACTTTTGCGAATGGTGCCAAGCAGTTTGTAGTACAAGAAGCGTTAGAAATGATCGTGTGAGCAGCTGGATCGTATTTATCTTCGTTAACGCCCATAACGATTGTAATATCTTCGTTCGTAGCTGGAGCAGAGATGATAACTTTCTTCGCTCCGCCTTTCAAGTGAAGCTCAGCTTTATCTTTTGCTGTGAAAATACCAGTGGATTCAACGACGATTTCAGCACCAACTTGTGCCCAAGGCAATGCAGCAGGATCTTTCTCTGCAAATACTTTGATGGATTTGCCGTTAACGATCAAAGCGCCGTCGCCAGCTTCAACAGTTGCATTCAATCTGCCATGAGTTGTGTCATATCTCAGCATGTGAGCCAAAGTTTGAACATCGGTCAGATCGTTGATTGCTACAATTTCCACTTCCGAATTGTTTAACGCTGCACGGAACACGTTGCGTCCGATACGTCCAAATCCGTTAATACCTACTTTTACCATCGTAATTCCTCCTAAAGGTTTTAAAGTTTTATATATTTCAAGACGAGACATAAGTCTCATCGAGAATGTAACGTGAAGTTATGATTCAACTATGATTTCGGCAGCTGCTTGATCGGTGACCAGAACATCCTCATGTCCAAACCGAAGAACCGCTGCAATGGCTTTGCCTTTGCTCTTCCCGCCTGCAATGCCGATAACGACTTCCGTTCGCATAATATCTTCGATCCTAAGGCCGACCGTCGGAATATTGTGGACAACCCGCCCCTGTTCATCGAAGTAATATCCGAATGCTTCCGCCAAGGCTCCATCCTTCTTCAAGAGTTCCAGACCGCTGGCTTCGGTTTTACGCCGTTTGGCCATAGTCATAGCATCCCCGATCCCGTGAAGCACAATGCGAGCTCTACGGATCACATCAATAATTTCTTGAATGTTCGGGTCCTGCATCAGCGTATGGTAAGCTTCTTCTCCCAGATGATCCGGTACGTGAAGTAAACGGTAACTGCAGCCGGTCTTGGTCGCCATGATTGAAGCGATGGTGTTGGCTTGCAGCTCTACTCTCTCGCCTAATCCGCCTCGGGCCGGAACGAACACATTTCCCTTCCACTGTGAGGAAACATTGAGTCCATTCGCAACCTCGGCCATGGTGGATCCACCGGCTACGGCGATAATATCATTCGCGGCAGCAAGCTTTCGGAACACTGAAGCTCCGGCACGGCCTAATTCCTTCTTCACCAATTCGGAGCCATCGGAATCACCCGGTACGATGACTACCTGCTTCAATCCGAATTTGTCGCAGATTTGCTTTTCCAATTCAGAGAGGCCGAATAACTCTTTGATGTACGGCTGAAAATCATCAAGCAGTCTCTTCCCGTTCTCACTAAGCTTCATTCCGATGCTTTCCGTCTCCAGAAGGCCTTGTTCCTTCAGAATGTCAATCTCACTGCGAAGCGTTCTCTCCGTCATATCCAACAATGCAGCTAAATTTCTACGGCCGATGACACCTGACAGCATGACATGATGCAAAATGGTATACCGTTTTTTCAAGGTCTTCATGAGATCCGGCACGAGTTGTTTCTGAATTTCTATCCATTTTTGCACCTAAAAATCAACTCCAGCCATCTTTTTCAGTTGTTGGACTCGTAATGTCCCGCATCTACATTTTGCGTCCCGCTGTCATCTTTATTTTATGAAAATTATTCTGAAAAAGCAAGCTATTATTTTCCTTGCGCGTCCTCTTGATTTTTACCTTAACATCCTTTAAAATTAATTTTGCTGTCACGAAAACAGCTGCATGTGCGCTCGTGGTCCAATGGATATGACGCAGGCCTCCGGAGCCTGAGATCGAGGTTCAATTCCTCGCGAGCGCGCCATTACATTTTTGCCCTGATCGATTTGTTTGTATTCAACTTTATATTTTTTTGATCATAGTTTGACCTTTCTTGACCTTTTATCAAATTTTAGATATGATAGATACATAGTCGTTTAAAGCTTCATAAACATGTGAACCCTATTGAAGCAACCTATTCGTAATATATAAAGGAGGAACTTCCATGAGTTATATTCCTATGGTCGTCGAACAATCCAACCGAGGAGAACGCGCTTATGATATTTACTCCCGTTTGCTCAAAGACCGCATCGTGTTCCTAGGAACGCCGGTGAACGATGTCGTTGCGAATTCGATCATCGCTCAGCTTCTGTTCCTAGCTGCAGAAGATCCAGAGAAAGATATCTCGCTGTACATCAACAGCCCCGGAGGTTCGATTACAGCAGGGATGGCGATCTTTGATACGATGCAGTTTATTAAGCCGGATGTTTCCACCATCTGTGTCGGCATGGCCGCTTCGATGGGTGCGTTTCTGCTAACTGCTGGAGCTAAAGGCAAGCGTTTCGCTCTTCCGAACAGCGAAGTGATGATTCATCAGCCTCTGGGCGGTGCAGAAGGTCAAGCCAGCGATATCGAAATCAGAGCAAAACGCATCTTGAAAATGCGCGATAAACTGAACCACATTTTGGCCGAACGTTCCGGTCAGCCGCTGTCCAGAATTGAAAAGGACACAGATCGCGACTACTTCATGAGTGCTGAAGAAGCGAAGGAATACGGTTTAATCGACCAAGTCATCGAAAAAATATAAATATACCAAGTCAAAGCTGTCTATGTAGGCAGCTTTTTTATTTGTTGCACCTTCCCCCGAGGATGTATGCTGACTCACCAAAAAAACCAGGTGCATATCTGCACCTGGTTTTGCAATAGATCCAGCTGTTTATTTGTCCTGCAGCGGATAAAATATCACACTCACTGGCAATGAGGATCCAGCAGCCGGGGTTAACTGTATACTGATCTTCTCATCTGCCTCCGTGGTTCTAGCGATCAGCTGTGCACCATCGTACACACTGAGGACACCGGATTTAGGCACCATCTGTGGAATGCCGTTGACGACAACCGGTCCTTTATAATTTCCGCCGCGCGGCATGATCAATACCGCCATATTGCCTGGATTCTCCAGCTCAATGTTGTAGATGACCCCATAATTGCCCATGAGCGAGGTCTCTATTCCCCTCATCGGATCATATCCAGTCATGAACGTATCCAGCTTGCCGTCTCCAATTGTAAGTCTCTGCGGTCTCGATTTATCCGGCATGCTCAGCTTCATATTCACTTCAGAGCCTGTAAACGTACCACGAATGTGCTTCACATAAGGGAGATCCGGATACAATGAAAGTTCATCCGCGTCATCTCCTGGGCGAAGTGCTGCGAATATATATTCCACCGCACCGTCACTTTCCACATCATACAGTACGTTGAAACCTTGGGCAGGATACATTCTTGGCATTTTCACATACACTGCAGTCTCCCCAGGAGCTAAAGTAAATGAATTTTCCGTCTTGTTATCCAGCAAGAAGTCCATCGCTGCATGCTGTCCGAACAATTGAGCATAAAGGGAAGGATACACTTCTCCTTTATTCGTCGTCTTGACCGTTACATTATGATCGGATACATTTTTCGCAAAAATATAGAAATCCGCTTGTTCCTCCATACCGTTCAAGTGATTCGCATACAATCTGGCTTTACCGATCACCGTATCGCGATATAAAATACCATGCTGTGTTATGGTTTCCGGACTATCGCTAAATAATATTTTGCGCTCGGTTTGGACGCTGCGATTATACAAAATTTCATTGACGGATTGGAACAGCCCTCGCTGCGCCCCAGAAATCTTGATGGCTGTACCCGGTTCACTATAATAAAGCGGAAATTCGTCTTCCGTTAAATACACTTTTTCCGTGACCTTAATTTTTTGGGTGTAGACCTTGCTTTCCGCACCTTTAGAATCGGTGACCTTCAGACTGATCTTGTACTCGCCCGCTTCGAAGAAGGCCTGCTTCTTCCCTTCCCAATTCAGATATGAAATGGCATCTCCATCAGGGTCATAGCTTAAATCGATGTAGCGGATCGGCTCGCCAATCCGATAAACCTGCTTGTCAGTGGCGAATTTGGCCACCGGCAGTGTGTTTCCATTCACTTCGTCATACACATTGTCCGGGACGGACGTATAATACATTTCAACTCTTTTGAAATCCTTATTGTACGTATATTTCGCACCCGCGATATCGGCCAGCCACGTCAATTTCACCATGAGGCGATTGTTGCGGACGAGTGCAACCGAATTGTATGGAACGATGGCTCCATCAACGAACGCAGTATTGCTTGCTTCATCCAGGCTTACGTAGTGCTTGTCGGAGGTCATTTCGATGATGCCCGTATCTGCATCCCACTCCAATTTAAAACCGAGTGTTTCCGCCAAAAACTTCATCGGCACATAAGTGGAACCATTGATGGCGGCCGCAGGCGCATCCAGAGTCAGCGGTTCATTGTTAATGAATGCTTCCTTTTGATCCAAGTACAGAAGTACATGAGAGGCTGTCGCTGATACAGCTTGCGCACTTCCTGCAGGCCATAAGGACATCGCTAAGGCGAGGGATGTCATTGAAATCCCCAACGTTTGCAGAAATCTCTTCTTTTTGTTTTTGTGAATGGTCATCTCCCACATTCTCCTCTTTCATATCATTTACGGATTTCTAATATTTACAGACGCTTCACAATGGTCTTTAGTTGCGATCCTTTTCTACAATTTTTGCAAAACTTGCCCTATTCAATTACTGCCCAAAAAAGTATTTTCTAAAGCGTGTTCCAATAAAATAAAAAGGAAAAGAAATCCACCTGTATTTGATATATGAGCATTTTGCATAATTCCGTTTTTGAGAAATACGCAACAGAATTCCAGGTCCAGTTGAACCCCTATTTCGACTTAGTTGACTTGAATGGCAAAAAATGGGCAGACCTGCAGAATTTCTGG
>NZ_JBHSQV010000148.1:0-26505 GCF_042658665.1 Marinicrinis lubricantis | reverse complement strand
CTTGTAGACGACGAGGTAGATAGGTTCGGGGTGGAAGTGCAGCAATGCATGGAGCTGACGAATACTAATCGGTCGAGGGCTTATCCCATATTTTTGATTTCTACCTTAGCGTCACAACAAATACGAACCACATTTGATGTGACAATAGTTCAAAGAAATCAAAAGATACACCTTAATATGACCCAAAAAAGTGACGTGAAGCGCTGTAGCGTATTCCGATTACTTTTTCGGGGCCCATACAAAGATTCCATCAGGAATCAAAAGATCGACAACATGTTGATCAACAAGCAACCTTACACTTTCGCATTCAGTTTTGAAGGAGCAAATAGCTTCTTTAGGAGAGATACCCAAGAGGCCGAAGGGGGCGCTTTGCTAAAGCGTTAGGGTGTCACAGCCGCGAGGGTTCGAATCCCTCTCTCTCCGCCACAATTCAATTCGTAAGGCGGCGTAGCTCAGCTGGCTAGAGCGTACGGTTCATACCCGTGAGGTCGGGGGTTCGATCCCCTCCGCCGCTACCAACTTTATTTCAACAAAATTGTACAAGCATGGACGCTTAGCTCAGCTGGGAGAGCATCTGCCTTACAAGCAGAGGGTCGGCGGTTCGATCCCGTCAGCGTCCACCATTCAGTATGGAGCTGTGGTGTAGAGGCCTAACATGCCTGCCTGTCACGCAGGAGACCGCGGGTTCGAATCCCGTCAGCTCCGCCATCTATTTAAATGAAGGAACACATTTGAATGGAGCTATCAATGTAGCTCATTATTTTTTTGTGGACCATGTGGCTCGGTAGCTCAGTCGGTAGAGCAGAGGACTGAAAATCCTCGTGTCGGCGGTTCGATTCCGTCCCGAGCCACCATCTATTTTGGGGGATTAGCGAAGTGGCCAAACGCGGCAGACTGTAAATCTGTTCTCTACGAGTTCGGTGGTTCGAATCCATCATCCCCCACCATTCATGAGAGCCATTAGCTCAGTCGGTAGAGCACCTGACTTTTAATCAGGGTGTCGAAGGTTCGAGTCCTTCATGGCTCACCAGTTTATTCAAGAAGGATCGCTGCCTGAAGGCAGTTTTTTTTATTTTCATAGGATTCATTCTGTAATCGTTCCTTAGGGATGAAACAAGATGATCGTCGAATAATGATCTGCAAATAAAACAAAGGCTATTCCTCTACCAGCGGGGAATAGCCTTTCTACTTAAATTCGGCAAATATCGAGCGGACAATTTTCACAATGACACGTATCTTTAAGATAGTCGATATCTTTGATCGTGATGTAGCCGGCATCCATGGAAATGACATCTCTATGTTTTAGATCATTCAGCATTCGATTCACACTCTCGCGAGTCGAACCAATCATTTCCGCTAAATCTGAATTTGTGAGCTTCTTCGATATCAGCATATTGTTATCCGCCGACATTCCGTAGGTGTGATATAACCGAATCAGCGTCGAGCATAGGGCACCTGGTTTACCGAATAAGATCAAGTCTCGAAATTTTGTTTCGGTCATTCTTTGAATGGTACCCATCCACTTCATAAACTCCACGGACAGCTCTCCGAACTGCCACAGCAGCACTTCTAAATCTCTCATCTGGATGATCCCCACGACACAGCCTTCCATGGCGATCGCATTGAATTGATGATAAGCATCGGAATGACCGTCAATTTGTCCTAGTAGATCTCCTTTTTGAAACAAGTGGAGTATGAACTCTTTGCCATCAGGAGTCGATTTTGTTAATTTAACGGTTCCTTGTTTAACATAATATAATTTTTTCGCTGGTTCGCCTTCTTGATACAGATAAGCCCCGGCATGGATTTTATGCTCATACATAATGTCTGTCAATTTTTCTAGATTGCTTTTAGAGAAATAACTCGTATTTCGAACAAAGGATGGTTGCTCTACAGCCATGTGGTTCACCTCTCAGGGAAGTTGTTAAATACAGCATACTAGATGTTCTAACGCTCGATTGTGATGATTGTCACAATACAAATCACATTTCTGGTGATTTCTTGAACAGTCTGTGATTTTTATTACTGAACATGAATTTGGTGTGTTTCATAATTAACCGCAAAGGAACGTATGGGAATTCAGCGTTAGAGGAGTTGGTCACGATGCTGACAGGTGTCATTTTGGCGGGAGGTTTACCGATGAATTCGGAACAAGTGGAACAGGCTCACTTTCAAAGCTCTGCGCTTAGAGAATGTATAGAAACACAAGTGCATACGATGAGTAGACTGTGCAGCGAAGTGATGGTTGTTACGGATTACCCAATTCACCTTGTTAAGTGCTTCGGCAGCCAAATAAGAATTGTAACGGACTTTTATCAAAGTAAAGGCCCCATGTCAGGATTGCATGCGGCTCTATCACTTGCTCGACATAAAGCTCTGTGGATTGTAGACTGTCGATTGGTCCATATTTCTGAAGAAGCCGGTTTATATATGTATAGAAAATTGCTCAATACGGGAAGTGATGCGGTTGTACCGATCATAAAGGACAAGCCGCATCCGCTCTATGCCGTATATGCCAAAAGAAATGTCGATAAGCTCATTACGTTGATTGAAGGCGGTGTGACAAGAATAGAAGAATTCCTCCATTTTTTGAAAACAGCGTATATTACGGAAGAAGAAGCTGAAGCCTATCACATTCATTTTGAAGTAACGAAATGTTTAGCCAACTGACGATGATTGTGATGCCATGGGAAATGTAATAGCACCGTAAGGCATGAACGCTCCTGGCTCTGAATGCTGTGAGATACAAATCGATAAACGATCCTGCAATGAAGAGATCGGGATGAGACCGACTCTTTCCACTAAAGCAGGGGGCATTTCAGAATACAGCTCGATACGAAATTGATCGGTCAGCTTTTTCAGTGTTACGGCCTTATGAGCACCAACGATAAACTCGGATTCGAGCCGTTTGACCATATGATCCAAATCTTTAGAGGAGTCCACGATTTGTTGAAGATGGGCGCTTCCATAGTGCTCTGCACAAGGAGCAGCACAGAGAATCGTACCGCCAGTCCGGGTGATTTCCGATGCATTTTGAATCGTCTTCAGGACTTGATAGAGATGTAGATCTTTTGGCGTGCCCCCAGGAGATACGAGGGTATACGGAAACTTCCGATAGACCGGTACCATAAAACGCTTTTTTGCAATTTGGGCCCCGGCTTGGTGGGCTTCGATACAATCTCCTGCAACAGCGTCAAGAATTTGGCGCTCATGATCGACAATCACATTCAAAATAAAATCAATCTTTTTAAATTGGAGCACTTCCAAAAAGTCGTTGTGAATGCGGTTTTGCATATTTCCCGGCTCGATTTGTTCTGTCATAAAGAATGAATGATTATGCTCAATGCTTCGGGTAGATGCCGTCCCAGGAAAAAGCGATTTGACACCGCCGGATATACCAGCCAGTCTATGAGGTTCGATGCACCCGGTTGCGATGACAAAATCGGCTTCTGCGACATAGCGGTTAATTTCAACGGGAGTGCCGCTAGATGTGGTTCCAAGAAACACACACTCTTCAGACAAAGATGAGTGGTTTTGAACGGTGTATTGTGTATAGATCGAATTCCCAACTAATGTTCGAAGCTCATTCTCTGTATGAACGCGATGCGTACCTAATGCGACGATGATGCGAATTTGTTCAGCGCGCACCTCTCCCATCAGGAGTTCGTCCAGCAAATAAGGCAGGAAGCGGTGCGTTGGCGTCAACCGAGTCATATCGCTTATAAGAATAACAACGTTGCTGCGTTCACGGCATAATTCATTTAATGGATTCGTTCCGATGGGATGACGCAAGGCGTCCTTAATGATCTCTTTTTCCTCCTGGCGAGATTCGGAATCATATTTCACCTGAACAAGAGACTGCGGGTGTGGAACAGACAAGCTCAAATGACTTGTTCCAAACGGTAACTGAAGTGTATGTGTCAACAACAAACGTCCTTTCTATCTGCTCTGACAGCCAACGTTATTCAAATATGGCAGAATGCTACTACATAGACTATTTTCCCCGAAACAACCGTTCTCTATAAGCGTAAGAACGAACATCTTCGGCCTTATAGATGGGCCCTTGAGCTTTACTACTAGATCATGAGTAGCTAAAATGAAATAAAGTGCATGCAAAGAGCTCGTCTTAAACAACAGCTAATCATGATTAAGGGAGAAGCCAATGGATTGGGAACTATTAAAGCAGCAGCTCGAAAGTGGATTGCAAATACCGTTCACCATAGAACAGCTTACGACCGAACAATGCCTCAAAATGACAACAACGATGAATGAAAAGCAAGAAATGTGGAGTACGGAAGACCACAAGTATCTCTATTTTATATTAGAACAGGGAGAACAAGGGTGTACCGCATTGAAGGCGGAAAATGCCCATTTGACAGCCAGAGAGAGAACTCTGACGGAGATGCTGGTTGAGGCTTATAAAATAGGAGCGAGCATAGAGCGGGGACCCAGTCCGAAAAAAGGCCGCGAGAAGCCGTTTGAACCTTTCCGAAATTGGTTGTTAGAGCATTATAATAATCATTCTCTGCAGGAGACGCCTGAAACGTTTATATCACAATTTTCTCTGCAGGAAACCAAAATACCGATGCTTCTTCAATTAGAAAGCAGCTATGATGAAGCGGTCTACAGTGAAATGAAGAAGCTGCTGCAGTCGTTTTTTGCGGACGATATTTTCTTAATTCCACTGTACGATAAGGAATGGCTGCTGTTAGCGTCGGAAAAAGTGCTTAATGCTTCAGAAGATGAACTGCCTGATGAAAAGGAAAGCTTAGAGGAACAGCTAGCTTCTCTGTGCCAAGGCCTGCACGAAATGCTGGTGACTGAATGGATGGGTGAATGCCTGCTGAGTGTGTATTACCCGATCAATCCTTCGAAGTCGCTGCTGCAAGCTGTTACACAGCTGAAAGAGTCGCTCAGCCTAGGGCGCTTATTTCAATATGAGAATAAAATTTATTTTCCATGGGATCTGCATTTGGAACGGCTGCTGTATCAAATTTCAGAACAGCAAAAGCTCGATTTCGTAGAGCATATTTTCAATAAGCAAAATTATAAAATGGATGCGGAGACCGAGTTGACGCTGGAGCATTTTTTCGAAATGGATTGCAATGTCAGCGAGACGGCCAAAAAACTATATATTCACCGCAATACCTTAATATACCGATTGGATAAGTTTAAACAAGAGACCGGATACGACATACGCAGCTTCAAGGATGCCGTATTAGTCAAGGTTGCCATGCTATTGTATAAAGTGACGAAAAGACAATAGGTTTTTTGTAAAGTTTGTGCATAGTCATCGGAGGTTGCTTGATATATCATAAAGATAAGTTATTGAATACGTGTGATAGGGGGATTTAAACAAATGGCAGGATTACGTTTGGAACATATTTATAAAAAGTATGCAGGTGCTGCTGAACCATCCGTTAAGGACTTTCACTTAGAAATCGAAGATAAGGAATTCGTCGTACTCGTCGGACCTTCCGGTTGCGGAAAATCCACGACACTTCGAATGATTGCAGGTCTAGAGGAAATTTCCGAAGGAAAACTGTTCATTGGTGATCGCTTGGTGAACGACGTAGCTCCTAAAGATCGCGATATCGCGATGGTATTCCAATCCTACGCCTTGTATCCTCATATGAACGTTTATCAAAACATGGCATTTGGTTTGAAACTGCGTAAGTTCAAAAAAGCTGAAATTGACAAACGTGTTCGCGAAGCTGCGAAAATTTTGGATATCGAGCATTTGTTGGATCGCAAGCCTAAGGCTTTGTCCGGTGGTCAGCGTCAGCGTGTTGCCTTGGGACGCGCGATTGTCCGTGAGCCTCAAGTATTCTTGATGGACGAACCACTTTCCAACTTGGATGCGAAACTGCGCGTACAGATGCGTGCGGAAATCAGTAAGCTGCACAAACGTTTGGAAACAACCGTTGTGTACGTAACCCATGACCAAACAGAAGCGATGACCATGGGTAGCCGTATCGTTATTATGAAAGACGGCGTAATCCAACAAGCTGCTTCTCCAGAAGTGGTCTACAACAAACCAGTGAACATGTTCGTTGCTGGATTTATCGGATCCCCTGCGATGAACTTCATCAGCGGTAACCTGGTTGAAGAAGGCGGAAACATTCGTTTCAAAGCAAACAATGTCGATGTCGCTGTTCCAGAAGGAAAAGCTAAAATCCTTCGCGATAAAGGTTATGTAGGCAAAGAAGTCGTATTCGGTATTCGTCCGGAAGATATGCACCAAGAGCCAGTATTCTTGGAAGCTTCTCCGAACTCCATCGTAACGGCTCATGTTGAAGTAGCTGAGAACTTAGGTCACGAAATGTTCCTTTACCTTGCTGGACTAGGAACAGAAAGCATCATTGCCCGCGTAGATGGACGCGCTGGATTGAAGGAAGGTACGAACGTAAAACTGGCTTTCGATATGAATAAATGCCATGTTTTCGATAAAGAGACGGAATTGAACATTTTTGAAATTGAATAATTCAAATTCCTAATATTTAAGGGCTCTGTCTTCGGACAGAGCCCTTTATATGTTCACCTCAAAACGAACAGGATGATGTTTGTAGGAAATCACAAGATATTAGAGAGATGGAATGCAAAATCATCAAATATTGGATGGAAAACGTCGATTTCGGTTGATTTCAGCTAACAATTCCATTACGATGAACATAGCGCAAATCGATGAAAAAAGGAGCAAAACCTAATGGCAAAGCACATCAAGGTTTCAGATTTGGTCCAACCGTTTCATCTAGAGGTTATCAGCGGCGAGGATCATTTGAATCGAAAAATAACGGTTCCTGATTTGAATCGGCCAGCACTAGAAATGGCTGGATACTTTACATATTATTCGAGAGACCGGGTTCAATTACTGGGAAAGACGGAAATTACATTTTACGAGCAGCTGACTTCGGAACAAAAACGAAGCCGCATCGAACGCATTTGCGATGATGCCACTCCATGTATTGTTGTGACGCGAGGTCTAGAGATCCCTGATGAAATTGTTGAAGTGGCTCGGGAAAAACAGTTTCCACTGCTACGCAGCAATTTATCGACAACGATGCTGGCCAGCCGCATTACAGGATTTTTGGAGAATCGACTTGCACCAAGCACGACGATCCATGGTGTGTTGGTGGATGTGTATGGTGTGGGAGTACTGATTACTGGTGGAAGCGGGATCGGTAAAAGTGAGACAGCATTAGAGCTGGTGAAGCGAGGCCATCGGCTAGTTGCCGATGATGCCGTTGAAATTAGGCAAACCGCAGATAACACATTGTACGGCAATGCCCCAGAGCTCATCAAGCATTTGCTTGAAATTAGGGGAGTCGGTATTATCAATGTCATGACCTTATTCGGGGCAGGCGCCGTACGCAACACGAAAAGAATTACGCTGGTGATTCGACTGGAAAATTGGGATCAAGACAAACAATACGACAGACTTGGCTTGGACGACGAAACAACCAAGATTATTGATACTGACGTACCGCTTATGACGATTCCGGTTAGACCTGGACGGAACTTGGCTGTTATCCTAGAGGTCGCTGCGATGAATTTCCGCTTGAAGCGGATGGGGTATAATGCAGCGCTGCAGTTTACGAATAAGCTGACGGAAACGATCGCTGAGGATATGGACGATATGGATTAGAAGCAGTATAAATCGATAGATTGGGAGGAAGCGGTATGTATTTGGCCTTAAATCCTATAGCTTTCAGTTTAGGACCGCTTACAGTACATTGGTATGGAATTATTTTAGGAACGGCTGCATTGGTCGGACTCTTGCTTGCAATCCAAGAGGGCAAGCGATTCAATATCCGTTCTGAATTTTTCATGGATTTGCTGTTAATCGGTGCGCCGAGCGCCATTGTCGCAGCGAGATTGTACTACGTCGTATTCGAATGGGAAGATTATCAAGATAACTGGCTCGATATTTTCGCCATTTGGAAAGGCGGTATAGCGATTCACGGTGCATTGATCGGTGCGATCATTGCGGCGGTATGGTATACACGCTGGAAAAGATACAGCTTCTGGAGAATAGCGGATATATGTGCGCCATCTCTGTTAGCGGGTCAAATTATTGGCCGTTGGGGAAATTTCATGAATCAGGAGGCTCATGGGGGCCCCGTGGAAGAGTCCTTCTTAAGAGACAGCTTGCATTTGCCGGATTTTATTGTTAATCAGATGTATATTAATGGGGAATATTATCACCCGACGTTTTTATACGAATCATTGTGGAACATTGTAGGCATAGTATTGCTGCTTGTCATCCGCAGATTCAATTTTGTGCGTGCGGGCGAAATCTTTATGAGCTATATTATTTGGTACTCGATCGGCCGCTTCTTTGTGGAAGGATTAAGAACGGACAGCTTGGCCTTTGACGGTCCGAACTGGCTGGCTTCATTCTTGAATGGTTTATGGGAGCCGATGTCTTGGATCTTTGGCGATCCGGGTGCGATTGCGAACGATGAGAATATCCGCATGGCTCAGTTGATCAGTGTGTTGATTGTGCTGGCTGCTGTCATTATTATCGTACTGCGTCGGACGATGGGATACGCGAATCAGAAATATTCCGACCCGATCCGGCAGGACGGCTATGTCACTGGTTCGATCAACAAATAAGCGGAAGACAGGTTATAAGCATCTAGACGTAATGCAGAGGAGTATAGAGAAATGATCGAAACCGTACTGTTTGATTTAGACGGCACCATTTTGGATACGAACGAACTTATTATAGAGAGCTTTATTCATGTGATGGAAGGGAAGATGGATCCTCCGCTGACAAGAGAACGCTTGATCCATCAGATGGGAAAACCTTTGGCGATGCAGATGCGTTACTTCTCCGGGAGAGGGGAGCAGGAGCCGGTTGATGACTTGATTCGGGAATACCGTGCATACAATTTAAGAAGACATGACGAATTGGTCAGACCGTTCCCTTATGTTAAAGAAGTGCTACAGTCATTGAAGGACAGCGGTATTCGCTTAGGCGTGGTCACTTCTAAAATTCGGCTTACCAGCGACAAGGGCTTAACGCTGTGCGGCATAAAGGACTACATGGAAACGATCGTAACCATTGAGGATGTTCAGCATGCGAAGCCGCATCCGGAGCCCGTGCTGGAAGCATTGAAGCGCATGAACGCTAAGCCTGAGACCGCGCTGATGGTTGGTGACAGTCCTTTTGATATCGAATCTGCCCATCAAGCCGGGGTTCAAGCAGTTGGAGTAGCGTGGTCGCTCAAAGGTGCAGAGGTACTGAGCAAGTACAATCCGGAATATGTGATTGACGATATGAGGGAGCTTCTGAAAATCGTACAACAATAGGGGGATGCAGGTTGAGAAGGCTAAGCCGCCATCCGGTGCAGGGACCAAACTCGTTATGGCAGATTTATAAAACGGTTAGTCCATGGAAGGGCATGCGTAATTTTGTGGTGATTCAGTTTTGCCGATATTGTCCTTCGCTGAAGCTGAAAAACTGGATGTACCGAAAGCTTTTGAAAATGAACGTTGGCCACCATACCGCCTTTGGGCTCATGGTTATGGTGGATGTTTTTTTTCCGGAGTACATTACGGTAGGGGACAATTCGATTATTGGCTACAATACCACGATATTAGCGCATGAATATTTAACGAAGGAATATCGTTTGGGTGAAGTTCGCATCGGTTCGCATGTCATGATTGGTGCGAATACAACGATACTAGCTGGTGTTACGATTGGAGACCATGCAGTCATTAGTGCAGGATCTGTAGTGAATCGGGATATTCCACCGTATACATTTGCGGCAGGAAATCCGATTCAATTGATACGAACGTTGGAACCGGCTGAAGATGAAGGGGTATACGCACAAGTGCGTATGGACAAGCATGGAGTGGAAGCGGAAAAAGGGATCTAAATGAGTGCACAGGCAGGAGAATGCAGTGAATGTTTCATTGACGATGCTTCCATTCCATGTTAAAATTACGAGTATTCTCTTTACTATGGTAGTATGGTAGTACGATAAAGCGTTTTTCGTTATTTTCTTTGAATCCCTTGAAGGGTTATGTAACGAGAATCATCAAGGAACATTGGAATACAGAGAGTTATTTGCAGTGAGAAGGCCGCAAACATAGTACTTCAATTGGCGGCAGATGTATTGTTATAGATGAGGTGATGAATGTTGACGAAGCCGAAGATGTTTGAGAAGCCATCTGGTGTGAAGGATTACTTGCCAGAAGCGGTTGGGAAACTGAAGTATATTGAAGCGAATGTACTGGAATGCATGGAGAAATGGGGCTATCGGCAAATCTTGACCCCGGCCTTGGAATATTACGATACGGTTGGAGCCGCAAGTACGACCTCGGACGATAAGCTATTTAAGCTGCTGGACAAAAAAGGAACGACGATGGTGCTTCGTTCGGATCTGACCGCTCCGATCGCACGGGTCATCTCTTCTTTGCTGAAGGATGAGCCGCTGCCGATCCGTTTGTCGTATCATGCCAATGTGTTTCGGGCGATGGAGGAAGAAGCGGGACGCGAGGCGGAGTTTTTCCAAACGGGTGTGGAACTGGTCGGCGATGAGAGCCCAGAGGCCGATGCGGAAATGGTCGCTTTGGCGATTGACAGCTTAAAGGCGGCAGGGATTCATTCTTTTAAAATCGCTTTAGGCCATGTAGGCTTCTTGAAAGGCTTATTCCAGGAAACACTTGCTGGCGACGAGAGTTCTCAGCAGGAGCTGATGGAGCATCTGCTGGCACGAAATTATGTGGGATATCGGAATAAACTGTCGAAGCTGAACATTTCGGAGCAGGCCAAGCATGAACTGGCCGATATTTTACGCCTGCGCGGCGGTGAAGAAGCTTGTGAACAGGCGAAGAAGCTGACGAACGATCCACTGGCACATCGCTCCATTGAACATCTCTGCTCGATTTGGAACGTGCTCAAGGATTATGATGCTCAACCTTACGTTATGATCGATTTAACGATGGTCGGTGATTTTTCCTATTATACAGGCATGACCTTTGAAGGCTACGCTTCAGATTTAGGATTTCCGGTCTGCAGCGGAGGACGGTACGATAATTTATTGAATCAATTCGGAAGGCCTGCACCGGCGACCGGTTTCGCATTGAAAACGAATCGGATTCTCGAGGTGGCGGAAACAAAACAGGAAACCCCTTATACCATGCTTGTGCTTTACGCAGCAGATCGCCGCAGGGAGGCGTTCGAATATGCAAGAGAGCAGAGGGAACAGAATCGATACAGCGTAGAGACCGGCTTGGTCCATCAAGCGGCAGAGTGGAGCGGGATCGAGACTACGGTGGATGGCATGCGAAGTTATAAAGGGAAGACGTATCAAGAGATCGTCGTATTCCAGAGCACATAAATCCCTTGGCAAGAAGTTCGGAGCAGCATGGAAAGGTATCGTATGCGGCAGGAACGATGGGGACCAAAAAGGAGTTATGAACGATGGCAGAATTGTTGAAAGTGGCGATGCCGAAAGGGCGAATTTATAAAAAGGCATCCAAGCTGTTTCGTGAAGCGGGATTGCCGACACCGGATGATTTTGATGACAGCCGGAAGCTCATTATCCCTGTGCCTGAAGCGGGGATGGAGTTTATTATGGCTAAGCCTGTGGACGTTCCTACTTATGTAGAGTACGGTGCGGCGGATATTGGAATCGTTGGCAAGGATGTATTGATGGAGGAAAATCGGGATGTATACGAGCTGCTGGATTTAGGCATAGCCCGCTGTCGGATGTCCATTATTGGCGCCAAGGATTGGCAGCCGGTGATGAACCCGAAGGTTGCTACGAAGTATCCGAATGTGGCATCGCAATATTTTCGTGAAATGGGCCAGCAGGTACAGGTCATTAAGCTGAACGGATCGATCGAATTGGCGCCGCTTATTGGACTGGCGGACCGTATTGTCGACATGGTAGAGACCGGGCAGACGATACGCGAAAACGGGCTGCTGGAGCTGGAAGAGATGTTTCCAATTACGAGCCGCCTGATTGCGAACCGTGTGAGCTATCGTTTGAAAAATGATGCGATTCAAAGGCTGTGCGATCAGCTTCAGCCCGTCATTTCACAGGGGGGGTGAAAATGAAAAAGATGAAGGCGTCGCAGTTTGCGGTAGATCGGCAGTTTGAATATGGAACACCGGAGCAAAACGAGACAGTGCAGGCTGTTATCCGGGATGTGCAGGAAAGAAAGGATGCCGCTTTATTGGAATGGACGGAGAAGTTTGACCGGGTTCGCATCGATCAGCTGAAGGTCAGTCAGAAGCAAATCGATGATGCTTACGGTCAAGTGGACGAAGCTTTTCTGAACTCGCTTCGCAAGGCGATGCAGAACATTCGCGTGTTTCACGAAAAGCAAAAGCGGAGCTCTTGGATGGATCTTCAGCCGGATGGTACGATGCTCGGACAAGTGATGCGTCCACTAAAGCGGGTTGGTGTGTATGTGCCTGGCGGTAAGGCGGCATATCCCTCCTCTGTGCTGATGAATGTTATTCCAGCCCAAGTGGCAGGCGTTGAGGAAATTGTGATGGTGACACCTCCGGCAAGCGGCGGTGTAGCGGGAATTCATCCGGCTATTCTAGTAGCGGCGAATGAGCTGGGCATTCGTGAAATATACGGTGTGGGAGGGGCGCAGGCGATAGCGGCCCTGGCATACGGTACGGAAACGATTCAGCCGGTGGACAAAATATGCGGACCGGGCAACATTTTCGTCGCTCTCGCGAAGCGTTACGTTTATGGCGCTGTAGCGATCGACAGCATCGCCGGACCGACGGATATCGTTGTATTTGCAGATGGTAAAGCGAATCCGGAATATGTTGCCGCGGATATGCTGTCGCAGGCGGAGCATGACGAGATGGCGTCGGCTATCCTTGTGACCGATTCACAGCAGCTGGCACAGCAGGTGGAAGAGCAGCTGGAGCAGCAGTTAAGCCGATTGCAGCGAAGGGAAATTGCGCAGGCCTCCCTGGACAAGAACGGTGCCATTCTCATTGCGGACAGCTTGGAGGAAGGGATGCAGGCGGTGAACCGTATTGCACCCGAGCATCTGGAGCTGATGGTGGAAGAGCCGCTGCGCTGGCTTGGCAGAGTAGAGAATGCAGGAGCAATCTTTATGGGACCATACAGCTCAGAGCCGGTAGGGGATTATTTTGCGGGTCCGAATCATATTTTGCCGACGAATGGAACGGCGCGGTTTTCTTCGCCGCTGAACGTGGATGATTTCATGAAGAAATCGAGCGTTATTTATTTTACGAAGGAAGCGCTGCTTGAGAACGGGGAGCACATTACACGCCTCGCGTACAGCGAAGGACTGGAAGCCCATGCGAAAGCGATCGAAGTCAGATTACGGAAGGAAGGGAATCAGGAATGACAGAACAGGCTGTAAAGCGGGAAGCGCAAATTCAAAGAACGACGAATGAAACGGACATTAAGCTGGCTTTTGCTGTGGATGGATCCGGTGAAGCTAAACTGGAGACGGATGTTCCGTTCTTGAATCATATGCTCGATTTATTTGCGAAGCACGGTCAATTTAACCTGGAAGTGACGGCGCGCGGCGATATTGAAATCGACGATCACCATACGGTGGAGGACATTGGAATTTGCCTAGGCCAAGCTTTGTATAAGGCATTAGGAGACAAAAAAGGCATCAAGCGGTACGCCAGCGTATTCGTTCCGATGGACGAAGCGCTTGCCCAAGTGGTGATCGACCTCAGCAACCGCCCGCATTTCGAGTATCGTGCGGAGTATCCTAGCCAGCAGGTTGGAAGCTTTTCTACGGAGCTTGTTCAAGAATTTTTATGGAAGCTGGCATTGGAAGCGCGCATGACGCTGCATGTGATTGTACACTATGGCCAGAACACGCATCACATGATTGAGGCGGTATTTAAAGCGCTGGGCAGAGCGCTCGATGAGGCGACGACGATAGACCCGCGCGTACAAGGGGTTCCTTCGACGAAAGGAGTGCTCTAAGCGTTGATTACCGTTATCGATTACGGAATGGGCAATCTTCATAGTGTAAGCAAAGCTGTAGAACGCTTAGGGAGTGACGTAACGGTCACCTCTGATCCAGAGCAGATTCTGTCATCGGCCGGGGCGATTCTTCCGGGTGTCGGTGCATTTGGCGATGCAATGCGGAATTTAACGGAGACGGGCTTAAAGGACACCGTTTTGCAGTATGCTCGAAGCGGCAAGCCGATGCTCGGCATCTGTTTGGGCATGCAGCTGCTGTTTTCGGAAAGCGAGGAGTACGGACACCATCAAGGGCTGAATCTGCTTCCTGGAAAAGTCGTGAAATTTCAAGGGGATTACAAGATACCTCATATGGGATGGAATCGACTGCAGTTTCGGCAGCAGAGCCCTATTTTGGACGGTTTAGAAGAAGGCTATGTTTATTTTGTGCATTCGTTCCACGTACAGGTAGAGTCGGACTCGCATTTGATTGCTACGACGGATTATCATCAACCGGTTACTGCAGTGGTCGGCCATCAAAATCTATATGGCATGCAGTTTCATCCAGAGAAAAGCGGCGAGCTGGGGATGCAGCTGCTACGCAACTTCCTAGAGATGGCGAAAACGGAACCCGTACAAGCATAAGCGGGTTCAATTCGATTTCATTGAGATGAAAGCAATAGATAAGTCAGCCTGTAATAGACGGGAATGACGGCAATGCTGACCAAGATGGGGAGGACAAGAAACGATGTCATTTATCATTTATCCTGCGATCGACATTCGAAACGGCAAATGTGTTCGATTGATTCAGGGGGACTATAATCAGGAGACGGTATACAACGATTCACCGATCGAAGCGGCCAAGCAGTGGGAAGCGGGCGGAGCAAGCTGGATTCACTTGGTTGATTTAGACGGAGCGAAGGAAGGGCGGCCGGTGAACCATGAGCTGATCGGTCAGATCGCCCGTTCCGTGTCGGTACCGGTTCAAATCGGCGGGGGACTAAGAACGCTCGAGGATGTGGAGCTGCTGCTCGGTCTAGGCGTGTCCCGTGTCATTATCGGTACGGCGGCCATTGAGGACCGGTCTTTCGTAGAACAGCTTCTGAAGCAATACGGAGACAAGGTGGCCATTGGAATTGATGCGAGAGACGGGTATGTAGCTACGCGCGGATGGCTTGAAACTTCTGAAGTGAAGGCTGAGGTACTCGCTGCAGAGCTGGCTGAGAAAGGTGCCGAGACGTTCATCTTTACCGACATTTCAAGAGACGGGATGATGAAAGGACCTAACGTGGAAGCGATCGTTGCACTTGCAAAGGCGTCCGGGAAGACGGTCATTGCTTCCGGCGGAGTAAGCCGCTACGAAGACTTGGAGGCATTGTCCAAGCATACGGAGGACGGCGTGGGCGGAGCCATTGTTGGGAAGGCTTTGTATACGGGCAGCATTGAGCTTCGTGAGGCTGTCAAACGCATGAATTTGTAGAATATAGGAGGCTGCGCTCAAATGCTGACAAAACGTATCATTCCATGCTTGGACGTAAAGGACGGCCGTGTCGTCAAAGGTGTCAATTTCGTCAATTTACGCGATGCGGGCGATCCGGTCGAATTGGCGTCGATTTATGATAGAGAAGGAGCAGACGAATTAGTGTTTCTCGACATTTCTGCATCGTACGAAGGCCGTGCGACGATGGTTGAGGTCGTCAAGCAGACCGCTGGTGAAATTAGCATTCCTTTCACGGTCGGCGGAGGAATCTCACAGGTTGAGGACATGACGCGAATACTGCGTGCTGGGGCGGACAAGGTAGGCATCAATACGGCGGCGGTGAACAATCCACAGCTCATATCCGATGGTGCACGCCGCTTTGGTTCTCAATGTATCGTTGTGGCGGTAGACGCCAAATACAATGAGGACTGGCAGGAATGGGAGGTCTACACGCACGGTGGCAGAAATGCGACCGGCATCCGCGCTTTGGAGTGGATCAAACGGGCAGAGAGCCTCGGTGCTGGTGAAATATTGCTGACGAGCATGGATGCGGATGGAACGAAGGACGGCTTCGACATTGCATTAACAAGGGCAGTTTCTTCAGAAGTGACGATTCCAGTCATTGCTTCCGGCGGCGCGGGGACGAAGGAGCACTTTCATGATGTGTTTACTGAAGGCAAAGCCGATGCAGGACTCGCGGCAACCATTTTTCATTATAAAGAGCTGACGATTGAGGATGTCAAACAACACCTACGTGAAAGAGGAGTGGAAATGAGATGAACAACCAAGTTGAGATAGACAATCTGAAATGGAACGAAGAAGGTCTCATTCCGGCCATTGTGCAGGATGCTGTCAGCAAAGAAGTATTGATGATGGCCTATATGAACAAGCCGTCGCTGCAAAAAACGGTGGAAAGCGGAGAAACGTGGTTCTGGAGCCGTTCACGCGGAGAGCTGTGGCACAAAGGGGCAACATCCGGAAACACCCAATCCGTGAAAGATATTCGTTACGATTGCGACAGTGATACGCTGTTGGTACTGGTTGTTCCTGCAGGACCGGCCTGCCACAACGGTACGTATACCTGCTTTACGCAATCTTTATTAGGCACGGAGGCCGGCGACAAAGCGGCGGAAGGCAATCGTTATGCCATTCTGAATACGCTCGAGAGCATCATTGCCCAGCGTGAAGCGGAAATGCCGGAAGGTGCGTATACGACGTATTTGTTCGATAAGGGTGTTGATAAAATCCTGAAAAAAGTCGGTGAAGAAGCGGGAGAAGTTATTATTGCCGCTAAAAACCGAAGCGCGGAAGAACTGAGCTGGGAAGCAGCCGATTTGCTGTTCCATCTCATGGTGCTGCTCAGAGAGCAAAAGCTGCCTCTTGATGAAGTGCTGAAGGTGCTTGAAAATCGTCATACCACCAGAAAGGAAGATAAGTAAATGCAGATTGACTACCATACTCATCATGTTCGCTGCGGTCATGCGGAAGGAACACTGGAGGAGTATGTGAGACGAGGCATAGAGATCGGGCTGAAGCAGATGGGCTTATCCGATCATATGCCTCTTCTGCATGTTCGTCCGGAGACGTATTATCCCGGCATGGCGATGCCGATGGAGGAACTGCCAAGGTATGTCGAAGAATGCTTGGGGCTAAAGGAGAAGTACAAAGGACAAATTGAACTGCGTGTCGGCTTGGAAGGCGACTATATCGAGGGATATGAAGAAGAAATCGAGCGCATCATTACCGATTATCCCTGGGATTATGTCATTGGCTCCGTTCACTTCTTAGGAGAATGGGATATTACCGATTACAGGCAGACGGCGGGATGGGAAGGAAAAGATCCTTATCAAGTATATGAAACATATTACGATGCGGTTCAAAAAGCGGCGAAAACCGGATTTTATGACTATATCGGTCATGTGGATGTCATCAAGCGTTTCGGTTTCAAACCGGAACAGAGTACCGAGCATCTGGAGAAAGCGACGCTCGATGTGATCAGGGCGTGCGGGATCGGAATCGAATTGAATGCTTCGGGAATGAGGATGCCGATTGCTGAAATGTTTCCGAGCCGCAGAGTGCTTGAGTATGCATATCAAATTGGGCTTCCGGTGACGCTTGGTTCCGATGCGCATCAACCGGAAAGAACAGGGCAATATTTGGAGGAGGCACGAAATTTGTTGAAGGAAGTCGGGTTTACGCAAATTGCCACCTTTGAAAAGCGAAAAAGAACGATGGTTGATTTTTAAATGTCGGATTTCCGTTGTATAATGGAAGTAGTGACCAAACCTGCAGGAGGGCGTTATGTTTAGCGAAAAAGTAAAAATATTCTCAGGCTCTTCAAATCCTGAGCTCGCGCAAAAAATTTGTCGCGAATTAGGTCAGCCTCTAGGCAAGATGTATATATCCCGATTTAAAAGCGGAGAGATTTACGTGCATTACGAGGAGCCTGTCCGAAATTGCGATGTATTTATTGTGCAGTCGTTTTCAGACCCAATCAATGAAAACTTTGTCGAGCTCTTGGTTATGATTGATGCAGCCAAGCGGGCATCGGCAAGAACGATCAACCTGGTTCTTCCTTATTACGGATACTCCAGACAGGAGAGGAAAGCTGCTCCAAGGGAGCCGATTTCAGCGAAGCTTGTCGCTGATGTATTAACCACTGCAGGTGCAAACCGGATTATTACGATCGATCTCCATGCAGCCGCAATACAAGGATTCTTCAATATCCCAGTGGATCATCTTACAGCACTCGATTTGATCACGAATCACTTGAAGCAGATGAAAATTGAAAATCCGATCGTCGTCTCCCCGGATGCAGGACGTGCTTCCACAGCGGAGAAGCTGGCGAATTATTTGGATTCTCCGTTCGCCATCATGATTAAGAAAAGACCGAAACATAATGAGTCCGTCATTACGCATATTATTGGAGAGGTCGAAGGTCAGACCCCAATCATTATTGAGGATCTGATTGATACCGGTTCTACGATCGTGAATGTCGTCGAGGGATTGAAGGAGAAGGGGGCTAACGACTCGATCGTCTGCGCTACGCATCCTGTTTTCTCGGGTCCAGCGCTTTCCCGCCTAGACCATCCGAATATTCGTGAGGTCGTTGTGACGGATTCGATCACACTGCCGGATGAAAAGCCGGAACGGTTTAAAGTTCTGTCGGTTGGGCATCTGCTGGCCGATGCGATCCAAATCATTATGCAGGGCGGCTCGATCAGTACATTATTTAAATCCCGCGGGGTGTAAAAATTTGTAATAATTGTCATCGTCAATAGAAATAAGAGAGCCACCTATGATATACTGTGATTGATTTAGGATAAGGAGGTGCCTTGAGGATGGAAAATAATAAGCGGTCCCCCCGTCCACAGCGTCCTAAAATTATTTCATTAAAAATGGACGCCAATTTTTTCTTCGAGAAAGCCATGCAGTCATTGGACCGATACCGTTACGATAAGGCACTGAAGTACTTTCAGCGAGCTGTAGAATATGAGCCGAACAATCCGATCAATCATTGTAATATGGCAGGCATCTATTCCGAAATCGGAAATTACGAACAGTCAAACCACATCTTAAGCAAAATATTAAACGAAATCGATCCGTCGATGACGGAATGCTACTTTTATATGGCAAACAATTATGCCAACATGGAATCGTTCGAACAAGCGGAAGAAGCACTTCTTCGCTACTTGGAGAAGGATCCGCGAGGTGTCTTCCTGGAAGAGTCGGAAGAAATGATCGAAATGCTGAGCTACGAGCTGGATCGGCCTACGCCGATTAAGCATATTAAAAGTAGAGAAGTGTTTTTCGAGCATGACAAGGCCCGCTCGCTCATGGAAGAGGGGAAATTCACGGAAGCTGCGGCCATTTTGAAGCGGTTGACGAAGAAATACCCTGATTTTTTGGCAGCGCACAACAATCTCGCGCTTGCGCATTTTTATATGGGCAATATGGAACAATGCACCGCATGCATCGGCGAGGTGCTCCAGCAGGAGCAGGGAAATGTGCATGCGCTGTGCAATTTGGCCATTGTGTATAAGCATCAGGGCAATATGACAGGCTTAGAGCAGATCTTGGAGTTACTTCGGAGAATGTATCCTTTTCATCAGGATCACGTCTTTAAGCTGGCGATGACGCTGGGGATTTTGGGGGAACACGATTCGGCTTACCGCCATTTTCAGCGTTTGATGAACAGCGGTGATTTCACAGACGACCCATGTCTGCACCATTATTACGCCGTTTCTTCCTTTCGTGTAGGGAGATGGGATCAAGCGGAACGAATGTGGCGTAAGGCCAATCGGCTGGATCCGGATTCGCCTGTTCCCGCATTTTATCTGGAACATATCGAGGAGCTCAAAGAGATGCAGGAGCCATATCCTCATTTGAGCTACCATTATTATCTTCCATACGAAGACAAGTTTAGAGATTTGGGCGGTGATCCGGAGGGAATTACGGAGGACCTGATCAGAGATCCATTAATCCGCTCTTCTTTTCACTGGGCGCTTTATAATGGAGATGAAGAGACCAAGCTTCAGGTGATTCAAGCACTCGGCATCTTGGCGGATGAGGATGCGGAGGGAGTCCTTCGTGACTTTCTGAAGAACGACCAAGAGCAGGATGATATGAAGAAGGCCGCGATCTATGTGCTTAAGGCGATGGGAGCGAAAGAGCCTTTTCATGTCGTGCTGGAGGGCAAGGAAGTCGTTATTTATGCTACGCCTTCTTCGCAGCTGCCGGTATGGGAGCAGCAGTGGCAGGATGTGATGGAAATCGCATCAAGTCATATGAGCAAGAGATACGATCTGTTTCAGAAGCATGATATGCAGACGTTGTGGATTGAATATTTGGGCAAAGCTTATCCATCGGTGCCATTTATTCAAAAGGCAGAAGGATGGGCAGCCGCTTTGGAATATTTGACGGCGAAGATGCACAGCCGGCCCGTTACCTATAAGGATCTTGCGGGACGGTATAACGTTTCAGTTGCAACGATCCGCAAGCATGTGCTCACGATCGATGAAATGTGCGGATTGAAGGAAAAAATGGAGAATATTTATTCTCAATTTCAAGAAAAATCTTTGCGCTAAAACCCATTGCTTGAGGAGGTTCACATATGTACAACACCGTTGTAATTGGAACAGGGCCTGCAGGCCTGACAGCAGCAATTTACTTAGCGAGAGCCAACTTGAATCCCCTAGTGATTGAAGGACCTGAACCGGGAGGGCAATTGACGACAACAACCGATGTCGAGAACTTTCCCGGGTTTCCAGACGGCATTATGGGCCCGGAATTGATGTCCAATATGCGCAAACAGGCTGAGCGGTTCGGCGCGGAATTCAAAACCGGCTGGATTCAGGAAGTGAATTTCGATGAGCGTCCGTTTAAATTAAAGGTGGAAGGCGGCGGAGAAATCGTCGCCCAGTCGATCATCATTTCCACCGGAGCTACAGCGAAGCTGCTGGGTATTCCAGGCGAGAAAGAAAATGTCGGAAGAGGCGTGAGCACGTGTGCGACGTGTGATGGATTCTTCTTCCGGGGCAAAAAGATCATCGTCGTAGGCGGCGGGGATTCGGCGATGGAAGAGGCGAATTTCTTAACCAAATTCGCTAGCGAAGTTCGTCTTGTTCACCGCAGAAATGAGCTGCGTGCCTCGAAAATTATGCAGGACCGGGCCAAGGCGAATGAAAAAATAACGTGGTCTTTGAATATGACTCCGGTCGAAGTTATTGCGGGGGACAAAGGCGTTACGGGCTTAAAGGTGAAGGACAACGATACCGGAGAAGAGCAAGTACTAGAGACGGACGGTATTTTCGTAGCGATCGGTCATCGTCCGAATACTGAATTCCTCGGAGGCAAAATCCGCACGGATGAAACGGGGTACATTCTGGTCGAACCGGGTACGAGCCGCACGAATATCCCAGGAGTTTTCGCCTGCGGAGACGTTCAGGATATGCATTATCGCCAAGCGATCACCGCTGCGGGTTCAGGCTGTATGGCTGCTCTGGATTGCGAGCGCTATTTGGAAGACAGCGCCGTCCATGACTGGAGCCAGACGGTATAAAAACTGCTCCATCTCAAAAAAGCACAAATCGCATGAATCATCGATCAATTATCCGGTGAGTACTCTTGCGATACGAGAGTGTACTGAAGAACGTGGAAAGGCGCTTTTCCACGTTTTTCTAAGCACAGATCGAATGAATCCATTTCGAATTCGCTGCTGCACGTGTTTAACGAACGCGACTCCTTGTGCTCGTTAGCGCCGAGGTGAGGAATAGCGTCTGATATTTCAGAACAATATACAGCTTGGATTGAAGCAGTTAGTGGTATGATAAAATGGATTTAAACGAATAGATTTTTAATGAAGTAAAAGTTAAAATTCTATCTGCGAGATAAAAGCTGCCTCTAAACGCGGCCGATCTGCGGTGATCAGGCCTGGATAGGGGTTTTATAGCTTTTTATGAATGATGATAAAAAGAGGTGAAGCAGACGTGTCAGAGAAAATTTATATCGGTGTGGATCTAGGCGGAACGACTGTGAAAGTCGGAGTTTGTGATGAGCAGGGGCAGTTGATTCATAAGTACGAAGGACCTACCGGCGTAGAACACGGACCGGAGACAATTATCGACAATATCGCTTCTTATGTGAAAGAGGTTGTCAGCCAGACTTCCTTTACATGGGATCAAGTTGCCGGTATTGGAGCCGGTATCCCTGGTTTCATGGATATGGAGACAGGGGTTGTATATGTATCGGTTAACCTCGGCTTAAAGAATACTCCAGTTAAGGCTATGCTGGAAGAGCGTCTTGGCAAACCAGTGAAGCTCGACAACGATGCCAATGTGGCTGCGCTTGGTGAAGCTTGGGCTGGCGCCGGGGCTGGATTGAAGAATGTGATTTGCTATACATTAGGTACTGGTGTAGGCGGAGGAATTATTATTAATGGTCGGATTTATCAAGGCAACGGCATGGCGGGGGAAATTGGACATATGGCCATTGTTCCGGATCTTGAAGCCATTCAGTGCAATTGCGGCCAAAGAGGCTGTTTGGAAACCGTCTCGTCTGCGACCGGTATTGTTCGGATGGCAAATGATGCTGTACAGCGAGGGGACCGAACTTCACTCTCGCAGATTGAAAAGATTACAGCGAAGGACGTCTTTGATGCGGCCAAATCGGGTGACGATGTAGCATTGCGCATTGTACAGCGTGCTGCATACTATATAGGGAAATCCATGACCCTGATGGCTGTCATTTTGAATCCAGAGAGATTTATTGTTGGCGGAGGCGTTTCCCGTGCCGGGGATATATTATTTGATGCCATCCGCGAGCATTTTGACACGTTAACTCCAGATTCTTTCAAGCAGGGTGTGGATATTGTTCCAGCTACGCTTGGCAACGACGCTGGAATGATCGGTGCAGCTGGATTAAATCTGAGATCATAGTTGTATAGATGTCTTGGTCCAGCGAGCGATTCGCTGGCGGGGGAGGGAAGTTGAAGTGGACAAGGCGGGAACGGAAACGAAGAATGGTTTGGCCAAAATCGTGATCATTACGGGGATGTCAGGAGCAGGGAAGACGATTGCGGTGCAGAGCCTCGAGGACCTAGGCTTTTTCTGCGTAGACAATTTACCTCCTGTTCTGATCCCCAAATTCGCCGAATTGGTGGAACAGTCCGAAGGAAAGATCGGGCGAGTGGCACTCGTCATTGACCTGAGAGGAAGAGAGTTCTTTACAGCCCTCACAGAATCGCTGCATTATATTAGGCAGCAATATTCTTTTATGTATGAAATATTATTTTTGGATGCAACCGATTCTGTGCTGGTTCAGCGGTATAAGGAGAGCCGCAGGAAGCATCCGCTTGCTCCTGAGGGTCTTCCCCTGGACGGCATTAAGCTTGAAAGAAAGCTGCTTGAGGAATTGAAAGGTCTGGCCACACAGGTTATTGACACAAGTAATCTCAAACCGCTGCAATTAAAAGAAAAAATCTCATCACGTTTCACAAGTTTGCAGCATAACAGCATATCTATTAATGTCACCTCTTTTGGCTTTAAATACGGCATTCCGATTGACGCCGATCTGATTTTTGACGTACGGTTTCTTCCCAATCCGCATTATGTAGATGAGCTTAGACCGCTGACCGGCATGAATCAAGAAGTTTATGATTATGTGATGAAGTGGCCTGAGACTCAAAATTTCCTGACAAAGCTTTTGGACCTCATGCAGTTTATGATTCCGCAGTTTATGAAGGAAGGAAAAAGCCAGGTGGTGGTCGGGATTGGCTGTACCGGTGGAAAGCACCGTTCCGTGTCAGTGGCTGAATATTTAGGGAAAATGCTCGGCAACAGCGAGAATGAGACGGTCCGGGTCAGTCATCGGGATGCTGACCGGGAAAAGCGATAAGAGGTGAAGGGATGAGGAAGAGCAGCAGCCGCGGACCGGTTCCGAAGGTCGTCGTCATCGGCGGGGGAACAGGCTTGTCCGTTATGCTTCGGGGGTTAAAGCATAAGGCGCTGGACATTACAGCCATCGTAACCGTTGCCGATGATGGCGGAAGCTCAGGGATTCTCCGCAGTGAGATGCAAATGCCTCCTCCGGGCGATATTCGCAATGTCATTATTGCCCTGGCAGACGTGGAGCCCGTTATGGCCAAAATGCTGCAGTACCGATTTGAAACTGGAAACGGACTAGCCGGACACAGCTTGGGAAACTTGATTTTAGCCGCAATGACGGATATGACAGGTGACTTCGTTACCGGAATTAAGGAATTGAGCCGTGTACTAGCGGTAAGAGGCCGAGTTTTACCCGCTGCGAATCAGGCGATTTTTTTGAAGGCGGAAATGACGGACGGTTCGATTGTCGAAGGTGAATCGCAAATTCCTCTCTCCGGCAAAAAGATCAAAAAGGTGTTCATTGAACCGGAAGATGTTACACCGCTGGACGAAGCGCTGCAGGCGATACGTGAAGCGGATGCGATTATCATGGGTCCAGGCAGCATCTACACAAGCATTATACCGAATTTGCTCGTTCCTCAAATTGCAAAAGAGGTCACCGAATCGAGTGCGCTCAAGATATTTATTTGCAATGTCATGACGCAGCCTGGGGAAACAGACGAATTCAAAGTGAGCGATCATTTAAAAGCGGTTACCGACCACATTGGCTGCAATCTATTTGATGTGGTGATTGTCAATCAAGGCGGGATTCCTCCTGAAGTTCAGCAGAAGTATGCAGAGCAAGGGGCAGAGACGGTTGAAGTAGACTTGGATGAACTAGAAAGACAAGGCTATCAGGTTGTCATGGATGAACTGGTGTTTTTCAAAAGATACTTGCGGCACGACGCAGTCAAGCTGAGCGATCATATTTATCGGTTGATCGAGCAGTTCAAGAGTAAATGAGGTGATGGCTTTGTCCTTTGCGGCGACCACAAAAAAAGAATTGACAATGATTGAGACCGAGGGCTGCTGCAGCAGGGCTGAGCTTTCCGCATTGATTCGAATGAACGGTTCTGTACAGTTAAGCAGGCAGAAGGTGTATCTAGATATCTCGACAGAGAATGCTGCCATCGCCAGACGTATTTATTCACTCATTAAGCAGTGTTTTCAAGCGCATACGGAGCTTTTGGTTCGCAAAAAAATGAGATTGAAAAAAAACAACGTCTATATTGTCCGCGTCCCAGCCGGGGTAGAGCATATTTTAAAAGAACTGCACATCGTTTCTGAAGGGTTTATCTTCACCCCGGGAATTGACGAACGCATTATCCGCAAGAAGTGCTGCAAGCGCGCTTATTTGCGGGGAGCCTTTCTAGCAGGCGGTTCTGTGAACAACCCTGAAGGATCCTCGTATCATCTGGAGATTGCCTCCATGTATGAGGAACACAGCATGGCGCTCTGCAAACTGGCGAACGAATTCGACCTGAATGCGAGATGCATCGAACGCAAGAAAGGGTATATTTTTTATATCAAAGAAGGGGAACGGATTATTGAGTTCCTCAATATCATCGGCGCTCATCAGGCTTTGCTGAAATTTGAAGATGTCAGGATCATGCGAGATATGCGAAATTCAGTCAACCGTCTTGTGAATTGCGAAACGGCAAATTTGAATAAGACGATCGGTGCGGCGATGCGGCAAATCGAGAACATTCGGTTGATCGAATCGGAGATCGGCATTGATAACTTACCGGAAAAACTAAGGGAAGTTGCAGAGGTTAGACTCCAGCATCCAGATATGAATTTAACGGAAGTCGGCGAGCTGCTAAGCGGGAAAGTCAGCAAGTCGGGAGTGAACCATCGGCTGCGAAAAATTGATGAAATGGCTGAAAGAATACGAAAAGGGGAAAAAATACAATAAACCTTCTTAATAAACTGGTGCTAGTTGGTTTATTTTTGTTATAATAGATATTAAAGCGCAATGGATCCGCACATTATGCAAAAATGTTTAGGGGGTATTGGACGTATGACGAGGCGCCCAGTAGTCGTCAAATTAAAAACGGGACTGCATGCCAGACCTGCCGCTCTCTTTGTACAGGAAGCGAATAAGTTTTCCTCGGAAATTTTCGTGGAAAAAGATGATAAAAAAGTGAATGCGAAAAGTATTATGGGTATTATGAGTTTAGCGATTAGCTCTGGTACGGAAATTTACATTAGTGGTGAAGGTTCGGATGCGGAACAAGCTGTTCAGGCATTAGCAGATTTGGTCAGCAAGGAAGAAATCGAAAACCAATAGTAGGATCGGCAACCTGTTTGAACAGGGGCTTTAATCTCTCGATGCCGTAGGGTTTGTTTGCGTGCGCTCATAAGTGCTATGCTGGCCTGATTTTGTAGGTACAGGATGCACTTGCTCTAACGACCTTCCTGCAAACGGACATGAAAGTCCCTGCAACGGGCCAAGCCAAATTGGACGGGCATACATAATATATGAGGATTGTTTTACCATAGGGTGTATTGATAAAAAGCTTCCTGCAAGGAAGCTTTTTATTATATGAGCATTTTGCAGAAACCTGAGCCCTTGTTACAGAAGGATTTTCAGAGATAAAAAAGGGACTTCACCCCAATTTGGAGAAGTTTTCAAGTGACCAAACCCAAAAACTCCGAGAGGAAGTGA
>NZ_JBHSQV010000147.1:0-26445 GCF_042658665.1 Marinicrinis lubricantis | reverse complement strand
CACCAAAAAAAGCTGCGTACCTGTTCCGACAGCGGTTATTAGCAGTATTGGAGTTTAGTACTGGAATGAAACATAGCCCCTAGCTTTCATGCCGGGGATGTGGCGTAAAGCCATGATTGTTTTTGTTCTCGAACGAATAACTTCCTTAGGCTTGCTGCTCCGCCAGCTTAATGAACAGCTCCACATCTCTATAAGTCACATCGATCGCACGCTGCCAGAATTCCGGCTTCGTCAAATCTACCTGCAGGTGCTTCTGCGCCAGCTCCTCTACCGTCATTCTGCCGGTATCCCGAAGCAGCGATACATATTTATCTTCGAACGTGTGTCCCTCCTGCTCGGCTAACGCATAAATTCCTGCGCTGAACATATAGCCGAACGTATAAGGAAAATTGTAAAACGGCACATCGGTTAAATAGAAATGCAGCTTGGACGCCCAAAAATTCGGGTGGTATGCGGCTAATTCATCCAAGTATGCTTCCTTCTGCGCCCCAAGCATCAGCTCGCTAAGCTCCTCGGCTGAAAGCACTCCTTCCTTTCTCTGTTCATAGAACCTTGTTTCAAAGAGGAAGCGAGCGTGAATATTCATATAGAAGGCAATAGCTCTTTGCAGCTTATCATCCAGCAAATATAGTCGTTCCTCGTCATCTGCGGCCGCCTTCACTGCAGCGTCTGAGACGATCATCTCTGCAAACGTAGAAGCCGTCTCCGCCACATTCATCGCATAATTTTGCGTAAGCGGCGGCATATCATCCATGACATATTGATGATACGCATGGCCGAGCTCGTGTGCAAGGGTCGATACGTTCGAGGCGCTGCCTTCATAAGTCATAAAGATGCGGCTTTGCTTACGGATTGGAAATGAGGTGCAGAAGCCGCCGGGTCTCTTACCGCTGCGATCCTCCGCTTCAATCCAGCTTTCATGAAAAGCAAGCTGAGCAAACTCTGCCATTTTCGGACTAAACTTTTCGAACTGCTCCACGATGAAATCAGCCCCGTCATCATACGAGAACGAACGCTTTGCTTTACCGACCGGCGCTTCAACATCCACCCAGGACAGCCGCTGCAAGCCCATGAGGCTCGCCTTTTTCCTTAAATATGTAATAAACCGAGGCTTATTCTGTTCAATGACATTCCAGATCGTGTCCAGCGTTGCCTGCTGCATCCGGTTCATCTCGAGCGGTTCCTTCAACACGCTTTCCCAGCCGCGATGCTTGTAGATCTGAAGGCGGAATCCAGCCAACCGGTTCAGCGTATCGGAGAATAAATCACCATGCTCCTTCCAGACCTTCTCCCATTCCTCAAACATCCTTACTCGAACCTTCCGTTCTGCGGAATTCAATTTGTTCGCGGCCTGTCCCGCCGACAGCTTCAGAAGCTTGCCATCCTGCTCCAGCTCGAAGCTCAGACGTCCGACGATGGTGTTATAATGCTCTGCCCAGCCGTGGTAGCCGTCGAGTGCCAGGTCCTGCAGAAGCGCTTCCCGCTTCGCGTCCATTTTATCCTTCGCCTGAATTCTTCTCTCCTTCACCGCGAACGAAACCGGCTTCATCGTCTCCTCTTCGAGCAGCGATTGAAAAGCGTCATCTTCCATCTTCAGAAGCAGCTGGTCGAACAAGGAAAGCGCCGTTTCATAACCGGCGATCATTTCCTTTACTTTGGCTCCCAGCTTAACCGCCTGTCCGTCGTTCATATTCTCAGCCGATAGGCAGGAAGTGAACGATTCTGCTTCACGCAGCTGGTTTTGCAATTCCTGAAGCTCTTGCACTTTTGTGATCATAAACCCTGCTTCCGGCTGCTCCTGCTGTTGCAGCGAGCTGTGAAACTCTTCCAACTGCTGTGCCATAGAGGCCAAAAACGTCTTCAGCTCTGCAGATCCGCTTTTCCCAGGAAAAATGGATTCCAGATCCCAGGTTTGCTGTAATGGATGATTCAAAGTCATCTCTCACTTTCTCTTCTTGATATTTATTTGTTATACTAAAGTAATCCATTGTTCCCGAATGAAAACAACCCCTAAAAATGAATGGGTTCCAGTCACTTTTGGGGTATCTTATGCAAATTGTTCCTTAATTATGAGGAATCAGAGGAGGCAGCCGACTCATGAGACCACTGCAAATATCGCCTGAAACGGCGCAGAAGCTGGCTAAAGCGTTAAATGTCCCTTTAGAGCATCTGATGCACATGCCGCAGCACATTTTACTTCAAAAAATGGCCGAGCTGAACAAACCGGCACAGAACGAAGAATCCAAAGATTCGGATGGGTGAAACCTTCGCCCACCTGAATCTTTTTTTTATCTTGATGAGTTAATGAAGTCATGAGCTTTGAGCGGCTTCGTCCTCTTTCATATTTTCCCGTGTTAATGCCCACTGTTCTCTACTGGCCGCAATCATCGCGGAATCCATAATTTTTTCGTCATTGACGACTCTTCCGAACCATTTGACCGCTTCGTGGTACTGTTTCAACCTGCGATTCAATTCACCGATCATGTACATCAATTTTGCGTCATTACTCGTCCCTTCTTGTTCATATACCTTTACATAAGAATCGAGCGCAAAACGCAAATATCGCTGCTCCTGCTCCGCGTCATGACGGTATCTATACAGCCAAGCAATATGATGAAGCAGCCCGGAAAGAACGCGTTCGCTCTGGTTCGTAATTTGTGCACAGAGAATTGCAAGCTTGTACGACACCATGGCATCCTCCCAGCTTCTTCGGCCGCTATAATCGGCATGATTCCACTTCGCACTGATTTTTTCAAAGAGCGTATTTCTTTGCTCATCCGTAAACTTATAAGCAAAATTTTCGGTCGAAGCAAAGCCGCAAGCCGGACAAACTCTAACGACGTAAAAATCGGGATTTAGCGTTTCTTCTTCGTAATAAAGACAAAAGTCAGAATCCCGTCCTTTTGACTTTTTGAATTTGGGTCGTACCTTTGAAGTTTGGAACGGGGTTTCACAGCAGGCGCACTGGGCCTGCACGCTGTATAACGCTTCTGTCATTGTCCTGCTCCTTTACATATCATATAGATTCTCAGCTGTTGACAAAGTGAAAAGCCGGACCCGACAGTCTCTCGAGAACGGTATGCTTCAGTTCCTCTTCCATGCCGATCTTTTCTAAAGCTTGCTTCATACAGCCAAGCCACGCCTCTGCTCTTTCCCTTGTAATCGGGAACGGCAAATGCCTGGCTCTCATCATCGGATGACCATACTCGTCTGAATACAATGAAGGTCCCCCGAAAAATTGAGTTAAAAACATGTATTGTTTCTCCTGCACGGGGCGAATATCCTCTGGAAATAAAGGACCAATTTCCGGGTTTTCTTGGACGATGGGATAAAATGCTTCGACGATTTTACGAACCGTTTCCGCTCCTCCCATTCGCTCATACAAGCTTTGCGGCTGAATCACCATTTGACGGTATGCCCCCTTCTATCTTTGTTCACTTCTTTTATTATACCACTGTCTTCCTGATGACCCAATGCTTTTCCTGCGTACAAGCTTTCATATTCTGGGCTTTCGTTTCATACATTGAAGTAGCAAGAGTTGTTCAGAAATGGAGGCCGGCACGTCCTGTGAACCACACTTTTCATACATTGATGCGGACCGCTGTGATCGGCGGCGCTTCTCTTTTCATGCTGTTGTTCTTTTTATTTCCCGGGCAAATATTTGAAGCCTCGATGAAGGGAATTGCCATATGGTGGGAGGTACTGTTTCCCTCCTTGTTTCCTTTCCTCGTGATCGCCGAGCTGATGCTTGGCTTTGGCATTGTTCATTTTTTTGGAACGCTGCTCGATCCGATTATGCGTCCGCTGTTCCGTGTACCGGGTATCGGCGGTTTCGTTATGGCTATGGGCTTCGCATCCGGATATCCTGTCGGCTCCAAGCTGGCCGCGCAGCTCAGAGAGCAGCATTTAATTACACGTCTGGAAGGCGAGCGTCTGATCGCATTTACAACCACCTCAGACCCCATCTTTCTGATCGGTGCGGTATCGGTTGGGTTCTTCCATTTGCCATCTGCCGCCATCATTCTGGCCATCGCCCATTACGGCGGTGCGATATTGATCGGTCTGATTTTCCGATTTTATGGATACGGCAGAGAGCAAAAAAATGCCGAACCAGCGAAACCACTGCCCTCGAAGCGGAAAAACATCGTGATGCAAGCATTTCAAAACATGCACCGAGCCAGATTGGAAAACCAAAAGCCCATCGGGTTACTGCTGCAGGACTCCATACAATCCGCAATCAAGCTCATTATGGTCATCGGCGGTCTCGTCGTGTTCTTTTCCGTATTTATGGAATGCTTATCCATCATCAATGTACTCGGTGCACTGTACTTTATCACCCATCAGCTGTTCGATCTTTTCTCCATTCCGCTCGACCTGGCTCCCGCATTCATGAACGGTTGGTTTGAGGTGACCTTAGGCGCCCGTTCTGCCGGTACAGCAGGTGCGGAAGTACCGCTGATGCTAAAATGCGCAGCCGCATCCTTCGTCCTCTCCTGGGGCGGACTGTCCGTTCATGCCCAAGTTGCCAGCCTGATCAATCGTACGGATTTCAGCTACAAGCCTTTTCTATGGGCAAGACTTATACATGGATTTATTTCAGCCGCGATCGTCGTGGCATTCTGGCCATGGCTCAGCCGATGGCTGGAAGGACAAACGGTCTTCAGCCAATTGTCTCCGAATATGCCGTTCTCACAGACTCTTCCGTACGGTTTTATCGTATCGGGGTTGATGTTCGCAGGCATGCTGATCATTCTTGGCACCAGTGCATGGCTGCGCAGTAGGCTCCGCTTCAAATAAAGACCGAATTCGTCAAAACCGGTGTCCAGCAGCTCTTCACCCATATGATGAATACGAACCTATCACTCTTCCTTACTTCTTGATCGGACGCCACACCATGTTTAGGGTCTCCTGGGGTTTTTCCATTGAGTTCTCTTAACGGATTCGTTATGATGATTATGTTATGAGGGCAACTCACCTTTAGGAGGAGACGGTTTGAAATATTATGTATTAAGCCGAGGAGATCAGACGTCAGATGAGTTGATGGAACGATTTCATCAATTAGCCGCGAAGAATGGAATGCAGCGGGATGATCTTTCTCCGGATATTGTCGTCTCGATCGGCGGAGATGGCACCCTGCTGCAAGCATTTCATCATTTTTTAGATCATTTGGATCACATCGCATTCGTCGGAATTCATACTGGACATCTGGGTTTCTATGCCGATTGGAAGCCGAATGAATTGGAAACCTTGGTAGAGCTGATGTCCCAATCCGAGCGAGCTTCGGAAAATAAACGCGTAGAGTACCCGCTGATTGAAGTTGAAATTCATTCCGGCGGACAAGCCAAAACATATTATGCACTGAATGAATGCACCATTCGCGGTGCACGATCGACACTCGTCGCCCAGCTCTGTATCAACGGCGGCTTATTCGAAATGTTCCGTGGAGACGGCATCTGCATCTCCACCCCTTCCGGCAGTACAGCCTACAACAAAAGCTTGGGAGGCGCCATCGTCCATCCCGCTCTAGAGGCGATCCAAATCGCCGAAATGGCTTCGATCAACAACCGGGTGTTCCGAACGCTGGGCTCATCGATTCTACTGCCGAAGCACCATCACTGTGAAATCGTGCTTATGAATGATCAGCCGATGTTTATAACTGTGGACCATCTTCCGATTGAGGTCAATGATTTAAAGTCCATTCGCTTAAGAGTCGCGCAGCAGAAGGTCCGCTTTGCCAGATACCGGCCATTCCCGTTTTGGGACCGGGTGAAGGAAGCGTTCATCGGCTCCAAGCACGATGGATCGCCCCAGTAAGCAGCGCTTGCACGAGTACATTTTGCAGAAATATGGCCAAACATATTAAAAAAGGAGTACTCCCTCTCGCCTAATCAGCGAGGAACGGAGTACTCCTTTATTTCATCTAGCTGTCCTTCTTCTCATTGTCCTTTTTCGGCTTTTTGTGCGCATCCTCTGTTTTTTTCAAAATAAAGTAGGCACAACCGAAATTGCAGTATTCGAGCAAATAATCTTCAACCTGTTCGATCGTATTCTGCTCTTTATTGACATGCTTTCCGTTTTCCTTCATAAAGCCTTTCAGCCGCAGCTGATTATATCCCCAGTCACCGACGATATAATCGTACCGATCCAGCACTTCGCTGTATCTCGACTTGAACGCTTCTAAATTCCAGCCGTTCCTATTTTCCTTGACAAGCTCATACGTTTTACCGCCGATTTGAATCAATGGGTTCTCCCCTCCATGATCACCAGATACCATATCCGCCTCATTCTAACAATGAAAGCTTAACGGACTCCGGCTTCTGCTTCCTCTGCTTGGGCAATGGTTTGATCTGCTGCTTCCTTCTGCTCATGTGCGTGATAGGAGCTTCTAACAAGCGGGCCAGATTCTACGTGACTGAAGCCTCGTTTCATGCCTTCTTCTTTCAAGAGAGCAAATTCCTCTGGCGTATAGTATTTTTCAATGCGCAAATGATGGCGTGTTGGCTGAAGATATTGACCGATCGTCAAAATGTTGCAGTCTACCGCTCTTAAATCGTCCATCGTCTGCAATATCTCATCCCACGTTTCACCCACACCGATCATGATACTCGATTTCGTCGGAATTTTTGGTTTGTACGCTTTAGAGTTTCTAAGCAGCTCCATCGTCCTTCTATATTTTGCTTTGGAACGCACACGGTCAGACAGTCTTTCCACCGTCTCTACATTATGATTCAGTACCTGCGGCTTGGCATCCAAAACGGTTTTGAGCGATTGAAAATTACCCATAAAGTCAGGAATCAGTACCTCCACACTGCACAGCGGAAGCTTTGCCTTCACCGCTTGAATCGTCTCTGCAAAAATTTGGGCGCCGCCGTCTCTGAGATCGTCTCTTGCGACAGAAGTGATTACACAGTGGTTCAAGCCCATCTGCTCCGCAGCCTCGGCTACGCGCTCTGGTTCCTGTAAGTCCAGCTCTGTCGGCAGACCCGTATTCACTGCGCAAAAACGGCACGCACGCGTACAAGTATCGCCAAGAATCATGAACGTTGCTGTACGATTCGCCCAGCATTCGTGAATATTCGGGCACTTTGCTTCTTCGCATACGGTATGTAAAGTTTTGGAGCGCATCATTTGCTTTAGTTCTTTCACATCTTTAAAATCTTCGCCTGAAGCTATTTTAATTTTTAACCAATCTGGTTTTCTCATCTCGGTTAAAGTCATTTAGAATCGCCTGCCTAACTACAGTATAGTCTTGCGTTTCTCCCCGATTGGAGATTCATTCGGGTCTTTTGGTTATAAAAAAAAGCCGAACTTTCTCACAACTTCTATTATAGCATGTTTGGGCAAACATTCCACAACCGCGCGGTTTCTGATAAGATAACAGTAACACATGGAATTGGAGGTATGGATGAATGGCAGAAGGTATCACACTCCAGCAAAAAGACGCAAAGCTTGGCGAAATATTGAGAGACATGGGCAGCGCTTTAATCGCCTTCTCCGGCGGTGTGGACAGCACTTTCGTATTGAAAAGGGCTCATCAAGAGCTTGGCGATAAAGCAGCAGCTGTGATTGCTGCCTCCGAAACGTTTCCTTCACGCGAATTCGATGCCGCTGTCGCCATTGCGGAAGACATGGGTGTCAAGCTGATCAAAACCGAGGTCAGCGAGCTGGACAACCAAAACTTTGTTCAGAACAACCCGGATCGCTGCTATCACTGTAAGACGGGTTTATATACTCACTTAAAACGAATGGCGAAGGAGCTTGGCTATCCTTATATTGTAGACGGTTCCAATGTTGACGATTTGGGCGATTACCGTCCTGGACTCAAGGCCAAAGAAGAGCAAGGCGTACGCAGTATTTTGCAGGAAGCAGGGTTTAAAAAAGAAGAAATTCGCCAGCTTTCCAAAGCGCTTGAGCTTCCGACTTGGAATAAGCCCTCATTCGCTTGTCTTTCCTCGCGCATTCCTTATGGCACGAAGATAGAAAAATATAAAATCGACCAACTGGATGAGTCCGAAGCCTTTTTGCTGCAGCTCGGATTATATCAAGTGCGGGTACGCCACCATGATAAAATCGCTCGCATTGAAGTAATGCCGGATGATCTCATGAAGGTTATCGAGCAGCGGGAGCAAATTTATGCGAAGCTGACTTCTCTTGGCTTTCAATACGTGACGCTAGATCTGCAGGGCTACCGCACAGGCAGCATGAACGAAGTGCTTGCTCCTTCTCTTGTAAGTCAAAAGACCGCGTCGGGAGATGTCTAATTCGATATGAACATGAATATGGAACGTATCTTTGAAAAGTTGCAGCAAGGTGAACTCTCAATGGAGCAGGCCAAGCAAGCGGCCATTGCCGAGATAGATGAGCTTCAAAAAGGCTCTGTCGATATCAGCTTTGCCAATTTGGACATCCAGCGCGAGCGGCGCATCGGTTTTCCCGAAGTCATCTATGGCGAAGGTAAAACTGCAGAACAAATCGCAGAAATTGTGAAGCGGCTGCAGAGCCACAGCGATCGAATCTTGGCGACGCGTATTGAAGCGAATAAAGCGGAGAAGATCCAGAGTCTTCTACCGGATATCGATTTACATTATCATGCTGACGCACGTAGCATCACTTGGCTTCGGAAACCGATTGACAAAAAGGAAAACGGATACATTGCCGTCGTATGTGCGGGAACTTCAGATATTCCCGTCGCAGAAGAAGCGGCTATTACGGCAGAAATGATGGGCAATCATGTGCTGCGCATCAACGATGTTGGTGTGGCCGGCATCCACCGATTGTTCGCTAGGTTGGAGGATATACGTAAGGCTAATGTGGTGGTCGTCGCAGCCGGCATGGAAGGCGCATTGACAAGCGTAGTCGGCGGTCTGGTGGACGTGCCGGTCATCGCCGTCCCCACCTCCGTCGGCTACGGCGCCCATTATGATGGACTCGCCGCTTTGCTGTCCATGCTGAACGCCTGTGCTCCAGGTATCACCGTCGTAAATATTGATAACGGCTTCGGCGCCGGGTATGCGGCTGGACTCATAAACGAGCGGATGTATAAGGAGGAAACTTAAATGCGCGCAATATATTTAGATTGCTTTTCAGGCATCAGCGGGGATATGACGCTGGCTGCTTTAGCGGACGCGGGAGCGGATATGGACTATGTCGTCCGCGAATTACAGAAGCTCCCGCTCGATCCCTATGAGCTTAAGCAGTATACCGTAAACAAACGCGGGATCACAGCGGTCAAAGTTGACGTAGAACTATCGAAGGAGCATCCTCCGGTACACCATCGGCATTACCGCGATATTGTCCACATGATTCAAGCCGCTGAATTCAATCCCGAAGTAGAACGTCATGCACTTTCGATCTTCGAAAAGATCGGCATCGCTGAAGGCAAAATTCACGGCCTCTCTCTCGATAAGGTGCATTTTCATGAGGTAGGGGCCGTCGATTCCATCGTAGACGCTGTGGGTGTCGCATTGGCTCTACATACGCTGCAGGTGGAAGCCGTCATCAGCTCCCCTATCCCTACGGGCTACGGTTTTGTCCGCTGTGATCATGGGCTCTATCCTGTTCCTGCGCCTGCAACACTGGAAATGCTGAAGGGGATTCCGATTGCCCATACCGTACATCGTTCAGAGCTGACAACACCGACTGGTGCCGGCATTGTCTCTGCTCTCGTGAGTCATTTCTTAGCTTCTATCCCTTCGATGAAAATAGAGAAGATCGGCTATGGGGCTGGCAGCAGAGACCTTCCGGATCAGCCCAACGTGCTTCGGGTGCTGATCGGTGAGCTGTCCAAGAACGAACTGGATCGCTGTGTCCATCGAGAGCAGCATCATTTGCAGCACTCGCATCATCATGGTCATACCCATGGGCATGGGAACCATCATCATGATCATGGGCATTCCCACGAACATGATCATGATCACGAGCACAATCATCATCACGATCATGAACATCATGACCACAGCCATTCGCATGAACATCATGAGCATCATCATGAAAGCAGTGATGAAGGCAGTGGCCACGATCATCATCATCACGATCACGATAAATGATAAGATAGATATTAAAGGACAGGAAAGAGCATCCACCGTGCTCTCCCTGTCCTTTTTCTCACAAATTGTCTTCATAATAATCCACATGATGAACCGGATTCCGGCTGTTCCATCGTCATGGAGTCAAAGCTGGTTGTTACGGCTTTCCCGCATTACTGAGTAACGAAAACGCACCTCATCATAAACTTTCTTCAGCGGGATGTCAGCCTTCTCCGAAATCCTCCGACAGTCTTCATATTCCGGGGCATATTGAACCGCTTCCCCTTCGAATATGCCAACTTTGACGGTGACCGTGCCCCACGGCGTATTTACATCTACCTTCTCCCTGCCCAACCTGTGGCATGTCCATGCACTATACCGAATGCCTAACGTCGTCGTTTCCCGAAAGATGATTTCCTTTAACTCCGCCAACCGATCTCGATGGGCGAACACGTTCAGCATCATGCCGGGACGGCCTTTTTTCATCACAATCGGAACCCAAAACACATCGTTCGCTCCGGCCTCAAACAGTAAATCCATCACGTAGGAAGTCATTTCTGGATTCATATCGTCCAAATTCGCTTGAATCATGACCATACCTTCGTCGATATGCTCTTCTAGGTGATTAAATCGATCCATTCCCTCACAACCCTCTTGCACAAAATTTGGATACCCCCATCTTACCAGAACCATACTCTTTCATACATATGCAATTGAAAAAAGGAAAACATAAGAACCATACCAATTACATGGGAGGACACCAGTGTGAAACGTCTTTACCGCAGTCTTCGCCTGCCCCTCTGCGTTTTGCTTACTATTACTCTGCTGTGGACTGCCGTAAATTCGGCGCAAGCGGCCGAAAGCGTGAAGCTAAGTCCGGAACAACAGCGGTATGAGCGCAGGCTGCTTTTTGAAAATATATCGCTTATGACGGGTATTCCATGGTATTGTCTTGCCGCAGTCGATCAATATGAACGTACGCTCAGTTCAGCCAATCCGAAGAAGTACCCCAAACGAGAAGGGTTGATTGCCATCCGCTTTCCAGACGAAAAATGGGCTGGCCCTTTCAATCCGAATCCACAAGATACAGATCTGCGTACGATCCGAATGTTTGGGGGCATCGGACAAGACGGTGACGGTGATGGCAAAGCGGACATTAAAAACGACACCGATGTATTATATACATTTGCGATGGAATTTTTGCAGAAAGGCTATTCCGATGAAGACTTTACAATTTCCCTATGGGATTACTACCATAATCCGCGAAGTGTCAAGCGGATCGATCAGTTTGCAAAAATATATCGTCACTTCGACACATTAGAGCTTACACGCCACGTATTCACCCTGCCATTGCGCTCTAATTATTCTTATCGCAGCACTTGGGGCGATGCCCGGGGCTGGGGTGGACGAAGAATTCATGAAGGAACCGACATCTTCGCTAACCATGGCGTTCCTGTACGAAGCACTTCTTACGGGATCATTGAGATCAAAGGATGGAACAAGTACGGCGGTTGGCGTGTAGGTATCCGCGACATCCATAATATTTATCACTATTATGCACATCTTTCGGGCTTCAATAAGGGGATTGAAGAAGGTACGATCGTACAGCCGGGAGACGTTGTCGGTTGGGTAGGCAGCTCAGGCTATGGCAAACCGGGAACACAAGGGAAGTTTCCGCCGCATCTGCATTACGGCTTATACCGAGATAGCGGTCTTGTCGACTGGTCCTTCGATCCATACCCATCGCTCAAGCAGTGGGAGAGAGAGGAATACCGCGCGAAACGAAAAAAATAAGCTGCCGCTTCGGCAGCTTATTTAAATGCCATGGCCGCATATACGGCCTTCTTCCATCCGCTGTACAGCTCATCCCGCTGTTCACGCTCCATCGACGGCTTGAACTGCCGGTCTAATTTCCACAGCGATGAAATTTCATCCTGATTCGACCAAAAACCGGTCGCCAAACCGGCCAAATAGGCTGCGCCTAATGCGGTCGTCTCCTTCACGGTAGGCCGATCGACCGTGACACCGAGAATATCGCTTTGGAACTGCATCAGAAATGTATTGTCTGCTGCGCCGCCATCGACCCGTAATGTATTCATGACAATGCCGGAATCCTCCTCCATGACCGACAGCACATCCTTCGATTGATAAGCCATGGATTCCAAGGTCGCCCGTACGAAATGCTCCTTCGCCGTCCCTCTAGTCAAGCCAAAGACCGCACCTCTGACATCGCTGTCCCAATAAGGCGTACCCAGACCGACAAAAGCGGGAACGACATATACGCCCTCGGTAGAGGCAATCCGATTCGCGTACACTTCACTTTCTCTCGCTGTTTTAAACATTCTTAGGCCGTCTCTCAGCCATTGAATCGCCGAACCCGCCACGAACACACTGCCCTCTAAAGCGTATTCAACCTTGCCGCCGAGCCCCCATGCGATTGTCGTCAGCAAACCATTCGCCGAACGAACAGGCTGACTTCCGGTATGCATCAGCATAAAGCAGCCGGTTCCATACGTATTTTTAGCCATTCCTTTTTCAAAACAAGTCTGTCCGAATAAGGCCGCCTGCTGATCGCCCGCCGCAGAAGCGATAGGAATCCGGTGTCCGAAGAAGTGGTAATCCTCCGTATACGCGAAGATCTCCGAGGAAGGACGTACCTCCGGCAGCATGCTTGCAGGAATGTCCAGAATATCCAGCAGCTCGCTGTCCCACTGAAGCTCATGAATATTGTAAAGCAGCGTTCTCGAAGCATTCGAATAATCGGTCACATGCACCCTGCCGCCCGAAAGCTTCCATATGAGCCAAGTGTCGATTGTTCCGAACAGCAGGTCTCCCTGTTTCGCTTTTTCCCTTGCGCCTTCCACATGGTCTAGAATCCATTTAATCTTTGTGGCCGAAAAATACGAATCAATGAGCAGTCCTGTTTTATCCTTGAACTTTTGTTCTAAGCCTTTTTCTTTTAACTCCTCACATATCGCAGCCGTCTGCCTGGACTGCCAGACGATAGCATGGTAGACCGGCAAACCTGTTTGCTTATCCCATACGACCGCCGTCTCTCTCTGATTTGTAATGCCAATCGCTTGAATCTGATCTGGTGAAATGCTGCACTCTGTCAAAACCGTACTGATCACACTCATCACCGATACCCAAATCTCGTTCGCATTGTGCTCAATCCAACCCGGCTTCGGAAAATACTGTTTGAATTCCTGCTGAGCGATGCCCGCGATATTTCCACTCTGATCAAAGATGATGGCCCTTGTACTCGTTGTGCCTTGGTCAATGGCTAAAATATATTGTCCCATCTCTCTCCTCCTGCCCAATGAAAATAAACTAGTTGAGTACCTGTTGTTATCTAACGGTCATCCCAAACATATGAATAAAGTTCCCTTCTTAGGATAACGCCCAGAACAACAGCTGTTCCAATGCATAATGAAGAAGGGAACTTTTCAATAACAATTGCCGAAAATTTACATCACCATACGTTTATTGTAAACGCTTCACGATTACACTGTCAATTCACGTGGACTTGTAATCGTATTGATTAGTAGCGTCCATTCTTTCGGTATAGAAGTAAAACAAAATACGGTACGCCAATGATCGCAATCATCATTCCAGCAGGCAGCTCTACCGGTTCGAACCAAGTTTTGCCGATATAATCAGCCGTCAGCACGAGCAGCGCACCGATCACCGCACAGAGCGGGATAAATCTTCGATGACCGCCGCTGACAAGCTGCTTGGCGATATGCGGAGCCATGAGTCCAATAAAACCGATACCGCCTGAAACGGACACACATGCGCTCACAATACCAATGCTGTACAGAAGAAGGAGTGCCCTTTCTTTTTGAACGGATATCCCCAGGCCGATTTGAGATTCCTCTCTCAATCTAAACAGATCGAGCAAATAAGCTTTCCTTACAATAAGAGGAAGTAAAACAGCTAGCCAAGGAACAATGGAGGCGATATATTTCCAATTGGCGTTATAGACGCTGCCCGAGTTCCAGACCGCGGCCATTTCGAAGTCACCCGGGTTCATTTTCATGGTAAAAAACAGCGTTATCGCCCCTAATCCTGAAGCAACTGCAATCCCGGTCAAAATAAGCCGCTGAGCGTCCATTCTTCCATTTTTCCATGAAAAGATATAAATCAATACTGCTGATAAGAGTCCGCCGATCAGACCAAACAGCGGCATCGCCATGACAGACATTAGCCCGCTCCCGTGGATGCTGCCCTGATAGAAAAATAAAAAGATAACCATCGAGGCGCTGGCTCCTGCATTGATCCCGAGTATCCCGGGATCGGCTAAGTCATTACGCGTGATGCTTTGTACGACAGCACCTGCAACGGCTAAGCCCATGCCGACCAATATCGCGATCAAGATGCGAGGCAGGCGAAATTCCCAAATGATCAGATCATAATCCGTGTGCGGCTGAACACGCAGCAATGTCCGAATGACATCCATCACCCGCATTTCATAAACACCACTCGTCAAGCTCACATAAACCATCCATCCAACTGCGGCCAGACTGAAGGACATGACGATGAGGTAGCGGCGGGCAGAAGATTTAAGCATGGTTCCCGCCCCCTTTTTTCCGAATGAGATAGAAGAAGAAAGGAACACCAAACAACGCTGTGACGACACCGACCGGCATTTCATAGGGATGGTTAAGAAAGCGGGCCAATACGTCACAAAGCGCAAGAAAAACACCGCCCAGAATGCCGGAGCATGGGATGATTAAGCGGTAATCCATTCCGGTCAGCAGCCTTGCAATATGTGGAATGATCAGGCCGACAAAGCCGATCTTCCCAGCTAAAGCAACGGAGGTGCCCGTCAGCAGCACGACACTTACAACAGCCCCGAACTTGATCCATTTCGTACGCTGTCCTAAACCGACGGCCACTTCTTCGCCGAGTGAAAGAATCGTCACCGATCTCGAGAGCCCCACCGCTAGGCTTATGCCGATTACTGCGAAGGGAAGAGACAGCTGTATGAGCTCCGGATCTAGTTGATGGAGGCGTGCATTATACCAAAAGCTAATATTTTGCGATACCTGGAAATAAGAGGCGATGGCCGCTGAAATACTGCTCAAAAACGTACCGATAATGGTCCCGACGATCGCCATGCTTACGGGGGAAAAACCGCCCGGCAGCAGTGACGCCAGACCGAATACGATCACAATGCTCAACACAGAACCGGCAAATGAATATCCGATCATCTCTAGAGATGATGAAGCTGGCATCCATACCATACAAAGGGTAATGGCAAAGGCGGAGCCATCCGTAACCCCCATGATTGAAGGGGATGCAAGATCATTTCTTGTCATCCCCTGCATCAGTGCGCCCGATATGGCCAGAAAGGCTCCAATTAATATTGCTCCAATCGCTCTCGGCAATCGGGAATGCATAATAATTTGATGATTGACATTGCCCTCGTCGAACTGGAACAGCGCATCCCTAACCGTCCAGATATCGATAGATTTCACCCCGTACAATACAGACAGCAGGACGGTCAATAGTATCCATAACGGTGAGCTCCAAAAGATGAGAGCAGCAATTCTATATCTGGCTTGCATAGCATCTCCTATTTATTCATTCATGAGACTGCTGCTTTGAATCGCCTCAAGGAAAGTGGTTTTACTGTAAAATGTACCGCCCTGCGCAAGCGGATCAACTAAATTAATGAACAGATGGCCCTCTTTGACCGCTTGTATGCTCTGCCAAATCGGATTGTTCTGCAAGTCCTCCAGGGCCTGTGGTGCATCCTGATTCTCATCCTCGGAGAATTGAACGAATAGATAGTCTGGATTCATCTCGGAGAGCTTTTCCAAGGTGACCATCTCCTGTGCCTTCGCTTGCTTCACTTCGTCTGGAACTTCTGCGCCTAAATCTTCATAGATCGATGGATTGAAAAATACATTTCCCGGATAGATGTATATATTCCCAGCCCGGATTCTCACGGCCAGCACCGTTTTATCCCGGAACAGCGGCTCGACTTTTTCTCTTACGGCTTGCACGGTATTTCCATACTCTTGCAGTACTTGTTCCGTCAGCTCCTCTTTCCCTGTCAGTTCGGCAAGCAGCTTTAAGTTAGCTTCCCAATCCGTAGAGATGTGCGAAACGGGGATTGTTGTAGAGATTTTTTCGAGCTTTTCTAACGTTTCCGCAGGGAATTTCGTGCTCGCCAGGATGACATCCGGTTTCAAAGTCAGGATCGTATCCAGACTCGGCTGCGTTTTCTCCCCGATTCCCGTAGCATCCGAAGTAATACTCTCGAACAAAGGAGGAAATTCTCCGCCAACGGTCATTGCGCCCGTCGGTTTTACCTCGAGCACCAATGCGTCTTCCATCGATTCCAGAGAACCTGTAATCACGATATGCTCTACTGTTGTTGGAACGGTGTAGCTTTCACCTAAATATTGAATCTCTCTTGTACCATTCGCATCCTCTTGTTCTTCGGTGGCAGTATTTGCACCTTCTCCTGCAAGTTGGTTGCCGTTATCTGTTGACTCATTCTGGATTTGACCTGTTGAGCCGCTTGACGCGGGCTCATCATTTTCATTTGCTCCACAAGCTGCTGCAATCAGCATAATCAAGACGACAGCACTCACGATACAGATTTTCTTTTTCATGTATTCTCGTCCCTCCATTTGTTTATATCATTCATTAATAATGATAATTATTCTCAATCAGGATTATAGACGAGATTTTGATGATGAGAACATAGACAAAATCCAGATTCGGCCTAGACAATTTCCAGATCTTGCAGCGGGAGTGAGGTTTGCGTCAAGCAGTGCAGTCCTTCATGGGTATGCATCGTCATTCCATCATACAATGCTGCAGTAAAACATTTGCTCTCTCATGACCGGTGTTCGTTGAAGTAGTCTCTAATCATCGCGTTTCAGCGAAAAACACCCGCTTCCCATAAACGACTTTCCCTGTAACAGAGCATCTTCTGACACAAGGAAACCTCATTCCAATGAAAAGTCGGGTGATTTATAAAATGTATAAGGTATCGATACTACAGCTGAATAAAGCTTATCGCTTTATTTCTTTCTTAGACCCCATTACCTTCTGCGATGCACGCCCGCAGCTTCCTTGGCCAGTCCGATCATACGGACCTGTACGCCGGCTTGTTTGACTACACCATTAGCGTACTGCACCTCGAACCAGATCGTTTCCATGCCTTCATTCAAACCTTCGGTGAGTGACATCAACACCTCGTCGTATAATTCGCCTTGATACCGCGTCGGTTCTAAGCTTGGTGATAAATCAGAGGTGATGTATATCGAGTTTCCAGCTCTGCCTTCGGTATCAAGCCATGCGCGAACACGTTGAACGGGTGCTGGAGATGTAAATGCCTGCAGAATGAAGATTTCGCCGGAATAGAAATCTTTGGGATCCGTCTCTGTTTCATGGCCGAGCTCGTCGTGTATCGCTTTCCATTCATCTGTATGATAAACGGATGGCTCAAGGATGAGTTCCTTCGCTTCAATCACCTTCTCCACGGAATCCGTCAGTTCACCATCATCAGCCGTCAGGTGCACCCGGTATATTCCGATTTGCGTGAATTTCAATGTAACATCCGTCTGTGTGAACGTTTGAGACGTGCCGTCCGGGAAAGTGACTTTCCACAAGTAGGTAAGCGGATCACCATCAGGATCTGTTGATTGATTTATTAACCGAACGGTATCCCCTTCCCACACCGGTTTTGGCGTCCAATCAAAATTGGCATTCGGCGGTTCATTACCGTTCGTATAGAAATATTTCCGCGCACTCCAATCGCTCCAATCATAACCGTCAAAGACTCGAACAATGACATACATCGTTGTCTTATCGGGTAAATCAACCGTTGGTATCCAGCTTTTTGGGTTGCCCCCCATCACTCCGGTATCTCTCAGCAGCGATCCGTTCTTATGATAAATCTGCACCTGATACTTCGTTTGAGCATCGCCATCTGCATCGGTATACGACCATGTGAATGTTGGTCTTAGATCCTTTAGGATGGTGGGGTTATTCGCATCTGTACTCGTTGGATATGTGATGTTGGCAGCTGGCTTACGATTGACAACATTGATCGTTTTTGTGATCGTAGCGGATTGTCCAAGTGAATCAAATACAACCTGCCGGATACTGAATGTTCCCATCGTATTAAATGTTTTCGTCCATTGGGTACGACTATTGCTTTGGAATGATTCCAGGCCGCCATCGGTTACATTCCGAATGTAGTATTCATGCGGAAGATTTTCTCTGGCTCCATCTTCCACATCATAGGCTGTGGAATTAATCGTTATGGGAACACCTCTGTAGGTGGTAGTTGGATTAATCGTGAATCCTGGTACCGGCGGTTCATCAGGCTCTGGAATCTGCGTAACATGGATCGTTCTGACCGCCCAATCACTCCATGCACCGTATTCATCTTTAACGACCAATCCTACAACAAATTCTCCCGTCTCTCTTGGTGTAATTAGCTGGCTATATACTGTTGATCCGCTAGGCGTGACATAATAATATCTTCTTTCCAGAATGCCCCGTGTCGTTCGATAATTAATGCCTGTTGGTTCACTGGAATAATTACTGCTGCTCAACCAGCGATCCGGATCATAACTGTTATCCGTCCATTTAACCGTGTAATCCGAATTGATGGACACCGTGAAGCTAGCAATCGGTTTACGGTGAACGATCACATTTTCAGACCATGGACTCGAATCTTTTCTGTATTCAGCGAATGTATTATTTGGGTATCTATACACTAAATTTGGATCATCTTTTACTTTATAACTAATTTGATACATCCCTACCTTATCAAAGGATAATATCGCTGAATTAACTGTCTTATTATGATACTGCGACAACCCGGATTTTCCATCCCCGGCATTCAAGAATTTATTTGGATTCGTGTGCTTGTAAGTCCATGTCGTCAGTTCATCAATTTTCAGGTCATTCTCAGGATCAAGATAAGATGTGCTATATTTCACCTTTTCATCAACCAGTGCAATACTGTTTACTAGACTTAAATTGTCCCCTAAATCCACATAACCTAGGTTCATAAACTTCGCACGACTAATGGAAGCATACGGTCCATAACGCCCTGAGGTAAAGGTATCATCTATAACCTCAATTAATGGAACACCGTTAATGTACACCTTGATTCGATTTCCAAACGCATTAATTTTGAACTTGTATGATTCGAAATATTCCATCTTGTAATTCACGCTATTTAACGTTGTTTTGGTTCCATTTACGATCTTTACAAGCCTTGTCGTCTGCTCGTCAGACTCTACACGATACATATTTTTATGATCCTGAATTCTGAAACCAAAGCCCGCGTTTTTTTGGCCGCTGTATACTTTTTTATTCAGTTTCAAGTCATAATGCAGTTCCAAATTCGCAAGCTCATCCGGCCCAATCAGTTGTCCATAAGCGTTTTTTTCGGTCGTTTCTGCGGCATTAGATAAGGTGTCTGTTTTAATCAGTAGGGCGCCAATATCTGTTTGATCTGTCCCTTCAGAATACCAGTATTTTAGATAGAGTTTTCCATCCTCAACAAGTTCCAAGTCGAACCTCATCGAATGTTCACCATAGTCATGTCTTCCATGAATAGTATTCGATAAATTTATCGTGCCTGCCTTACTCCCATTTCTCATACTAACGATATTTAAAATAAATTCTTTATCCATGAATAATAAATAGCCATCTTGTGAAATGGTATAGCCCCTATCAATGAGACTTTTAGGAACGCTCAGAGACCACAATAGATTACCGTTAAAATCCCAGCCGCGGAGTAAATGAATATTTGTATAAGTTTTAGCCCCTGTAACGAGTACATCTTCATAAGAACCTATTACTATTTCTTGTGCATACGAATTTGGGTTGCCTGGGAAGGTGGTACCCAAATTCACCTTTTTGAGAACAGAACCGTCTGATGCGTTTCTGAACACGATATATTTTGTATACGTTCCTCCAGCGTTCCCTTCTGTAGAAGCTATAATTGTTCCATCAAAATTTGATGCTAAATTATAATCGTTAACAGCTTCTGTTCCCGCCCTTGGAACTGACCATAGAATCTCACCAGTGCTTCCATCGATTTTTTTTAGTGTGAATCCACTATAATAGTTAATTTGATCATCCTTATAATAATTTCCCAAAGTATCTCTAGAATGATGACCAAATTGAGAAAAAGAATAACTGTCAAAATTAGCGTCTGCTTGTCTACTTTCCGCTTCTTCAATCAGATTCTCCCATGTATAGCTTGTAATAGTCGGGAGATTACTACCGTATCCCAGCTTTTTATAATCGTAGTTAAATTCATTATAGTGATTCCTTACATAGTAATACGGATTATTAGTAATGCTGCATCTCCCGTCAACTACATTTGAATTTGAATAGATCGGTACATACTCTGAAAGATCCTCATTCAGCAAATCAGATAATCGGTAGCCTGAGTTTACACAATTTCTTTCATCGTAAGTATGAACAATTCCTCTTTCATAATCTATTTGCATGACGGTGCTGTTACTCAACGGTGTTAGATATTTATATTCCCCACTATCATACAAAGCTTTTGCCGGCTCAATTTCGTCCAACCATAGATCAATTCCTAATACCGTATCATTCCCAACATACGCTCCATATTCTCCATAATTGAAATTGTTCCAATTTCCTGTAACTGATCTGTATTGACGAAACTTCGCGATCTTTACATTTGAGCTTGATATTGAGTTGTAATGATCCTGATTCTCTAATTCATTTGAAATACTAGTCAATGCCTTTTGTATCGGATCATATGCCCACAGTTTAGGGTAAGAACTATGATACATATTCGAATTCTTCCAATTCTGATTCGATACAATCTGCTGTAGATCTATTGGTGTTGGTGGGATTAAAACCGGTTCTAGAACTTCCCCTTTCACAGAGAATTGGGCTTCAGGTGAATCATTTAGTGCTTCATAAGCAAATGTACTTGTATCGTTTTTACCCCAATCTTCTTCCACATATACTGTAAATAGATATTTCCCTACTTTAGATGGCTTAAATAAAAATTCATTATTATCATCCAGCCGAATATTAACTTCTGTTTCATTATCAAACGATCCATCATTGTTTGAATCGTAACGATAAGTAACTCGATTGACTACTATTCTATCGTTATCAGGACTATAGGAAGTATTCTTAAATAACGTCTCAGCTGTTCTCAAACCTTTTTCTGCATAATCCAGCTCCGCAACTGGCGGAAGATCCGGCTTAACCGTAAGCGTATGTTGTGCCGGTGCGACGCTCTTTAGCCCCAGCTCATCAAAGACTTCAAGAGTAATGATTTCTTTACCGACGGTATCATACACTTCTTTTACATTCGTCCAAATATCTCGGCTGTGATCGATCTTCCTACCGTTAATCGGGCTGTAACTTTGCTCAGATGAAAATTCAGATGGCAACGGCCGCCCTTCTACAACTTCATTAGGGCCGGTAATGACCGGTACGGGATTGGGTGGAACGACTTGGACTGTAGCTGTTTTAGTTGTTACTGCTCCCAGTGTGTCCCGGATACTCGCCTTAATGGAGTAATAGCCTGGCTTGTCCATTTTGATCCGCAGCCAGCCTTCCGTATATTCCTCATATTTACTTGGAATCGACTGCAGCCAGCTGTTATTCGTGCCTGCAAAATCAAACCCTAACCATTCAATCGGATCTCCGTCCGGATCACTCATTGGCGGTTCATCCAGATAAACTAGGTCTAAATAAGTGCCTTCGACAACCTGTGTGACAACACCCGCCTGTGTATGTACACCCGGAATGGTCCAGCCAACAGCAAAATCCGGTGGCGAGTTATCTCCTGAACCTGTCACGACTAATGGTTTTGGACCGATCCATTCCGTTTCGCCGCAGCTGCCGTATATTTTCATATACACATCATGTGTACCCACCCCGATAACGGACGGATAGGTATTATATGTATAAGTGAGATCTTTAGTTTTCCCGTAAATATCAGGTGAATTTTTAAACATTCCGTCTCTTTCAATTTTGAACTCATGATAGAGATAAGTACAATTGTTCGTTTGAATATCCTTCGGACGCAGCGTAAAGGATTCACGATATTCAATCTGATTCGGAATGATATCAAAATCGCCTGTTATATTTGGCCCCCCTGGATCATCCGGCTCATCCGGTGGCTTCGGTGGCGGTGTTGGAAGATCCGTATCGTAGTAAAAGTAGACAATATAGTTTTCAAAAGAACCATCGTAAGTGAACTTCCCCGGATCGCCAGCTACCATATTATTTATGCTTGGCAACGCCCCTGTTGATGTCTTGGCATGACCTATATACTTATAATCTTCATGAGTAGGGTGAACGACATTCACTTCTTCCCCCACTTCTTTAGTTTCTTCATAGTTAGGGAATACGCCAGCCAAGCTTGTTCCGTCTTTTAAAAAATGCTTCACGGTTAAGTACAGCTGCTTTGGTTTTTCGATGGGTTCTACATCGATTGTTAAGAGAGTGGGAAAATAATATCTGTAACCAACGACATTATCTGCATAACTCCCACCGTTTTTGTGAGTTTCCTCCGGTGCCACTACAGCATTGAGATCACCTGTTACGGTTAATTTCATCGAGGCTGAAGTGGTCCCTTTTCCTTGAAGGTCTGTAAGTGAAGTGCTAAAACTTTTACTTATCATTGGTCTCATATCTGACCATCGTGTTGATTCATATCTAGACTCATAGAAAATTTTTTCGAATTTCTCGTCCCCAAACCTAGTGCGTAGTTGATCAGTAAAGGCTTCTGCTGTAACATTTTTTATCACAGTTCCAGAAGGGGCTTCAAATGAATAATCAAAAGGAATCACTTTATCTTCCTGACCCATCCAACCTTCAGCTGTCCATGATCCATCTGAATGTCTCCAAATTTCATAACTGAATAAAGCTACAAAATAATGACGATTCGAATTTTCAGAATCAGGAACAGTAGGTAAAGAAGAGGCTTGAACAAAGTTCAAGCCATACGGAGATATAATCAATGAAATCAGTAATAAAAGAATTAACTTTTTAATTATTTTAAACATATAACCCAACCTCACGATTTATTTAAGTTGTAATAACTGCAAGGAATTTGAATCTGTTGTAATACCTAAGTATTTCAAGTGACTGTACTTTAAGTCTTTATAGTTCTTTATATTGAAAAATAAAGAATCACTTTCAGAGACAACAGGGAAATAGGCTGTTTTTGTCCCGTCAACATGTTTTTCGGTATAAACAGGATTTCGAGTACGAACCCCCTTATAGTCCTCTAAAACTAAATGAATATTGGATAATATAGTTCCGCTATAATGTAGCCCAATACCTTCTATAGACCCTTGATTAGCTTGAAAAACTTCATAAATTACATTTTCCCCTATTTTTACCGGCAAAGAAATCGGAAAATCACTAGACTTATAAATTGTTGCTTTATCATGATACTCATAAATATCCTGTCTATTTTTAAAATATTTCACCACATCTTCAAGCGGCACATTCTTAATTCCCACATCCTCCGGACGAGGAACATCCTGCTTACCGATCCATACCCAGCGGCTCACACTGTCCCACATGACGGATTGTCCCAACGCTTCGCTGACAAAACGCAGAGGAACATACACACGTTGCTTTTTCACGGTCATATTCGTATCAAATTGAACCGTTTTGCCATTCACCACCGCGGTCTTTTGATTCGCAGTCAACTGAACGACCTTCTCGTCTTTCGTGATTGTTACTTTGTTTTCCGCTTGATTCCAATCCACCTTCGCTCCCAATCCTTCGGAGACGACACGAACAGGAACCATGACACGTTGATCTTCGTTCGCATAAGGCTTCGCATCGGTAAGCTTGATCTTTCTCGCATCGATCAACACTTGAATATCTGGTGTTCCCACTCGTTTAATCGGCTGCGCTGCGGAAGCTGTTACGGACAGCGAAGCAAACAACATCGTACTTGCTAACGTCATTTTCACCATGTTCATCATTTTGTTTTTCATCATTTATTCCCCCAATATGTTTTCATTCATAGATTGCAAGTTTTCCAATGCTGCGGCATCCGGTTCCAGCTTCAACCCTGCCCGAATCTGTGCGAGTCGCTGAATCAGCGCCACACCTTCTGCTCTCGTTGATAAGCTACCCGGTTCCAATTCGCCGCTATAATTCCTTCCCCTAAGTAGCCCTTTCTCAACGCCCAACAAAAGCCAAGCATTCCGATCCAGACTTTTCTCCGTACGCAGCTCTCTATCCATAGCTCTTAACGCCAATCGGATCATTTCAAATCTCGTAATCGGCTCCGAATACGAATCAAAGTCCGCTTCAAAATGAAGTTTAGATTCTATGGCCGCATAGACGTATGATTGATACCACGGTACGCTTCCTTCTGAATGAGGAATCATAGCCCCCTCAACGAGCATTGTAATAAATTCGGCTCTCGTGATCGCTTGAGTAGCTTTAAACGTACCATCCATGTAACCCGAAACAACGCCCTCCTTTACTGCCCATTCAATCGCAGGAGCTGCCCAATGCTGTTCCGGAATATCTGCGAAGCTTTGAACTTCCGTCCCATCCGCATCAGCTGCACATGCCGAAAAATATAATATATAGGTAACTCCAATAGCAGACAGGATCATAGGAAACTTCTTTACCATACATCCACCACCATCAAATTCGGTATACGTTCGACAAGCTGATACTCTACGTATTTGGCAAATCTACCACTCACGATTCGTCCCCCTATCTCTTAACGACTAGTCCTCTTTACCTATATTCCACAACCTTCCAAACTTTCCTTTTTCCATCGTTCTGCATCACAAACAAAACAAAAAAGCCTTTTCCGAGGCAAATCGATCGATTTGTCCAGAAAAGGCGGTGCTTCCGCTTGCTGCAATTATTCATTTCTTATTCGAGCATATCATATACACGAAACTTGTCAATTCCTGTATCTGCGGCTACTCGGATTCCCTTCTCATCTCATTATCCGGAAGCGGAACCGTATCGACAGGCAAGCTCTCTCCATCCGCCGACGACTGCGGTTTAATTTCCGGAATCGAGATCGATGGCGGTACCACACCCGAAGTATATGGGGTTTCGATCGGCTGTCCTTTGTTGTTAAAGTAGTACATAGGAACGTCTCCGACAACGAGCAAATACGAAATCGGCACTTCGGTCGTCACCATTTCCGGTTCGGTGTCAAAAGGAATAATAATCGTCACTTCCGCCGTAATTCGAATGAAAACCTCTACTAGCAGCATATTTATACCTGCATCCTGCTGTCTCGTGTCCAAGTCTACCTTTACGCTGCCGGCGGGAACCAGCTTGACCTTGATATCCGGTCCGAAGGAAGCGAGTATCGCGCTGTCCAGCGCCTGCCCGACTGGAATTTCCTCGGGTACTTTCTGCAGTGTATTCAGTGTATTCTGCACCACATTAACAGCATCGGCGGTAATTTTCATATGCTCTGCGTAATTCAACATAAATCCGGTGATCTTACCGGTATGATCCGTTCTCCAATCGATCAGCTTCTCGAAGTTCGTCGCCTGCGAGATTTTCTCTGTAATCGCCGTATTGATCGCTTGCGTTGCAATTTGCTTCAGTCTGACGGAAGCGACATTCAACAAGGCGGGCCGCAAGTTTTTCTCAATGTAAATAAAGCTCTGCACGCCCAAAAACATCGTGATCAGCAGCACAATAAAAAAGATTTGCCGCTTCTTTAATTTTTTCGGTGCCTTGCTTTTCCACCCTCTGCTTCGCCAGCCTTTTCTCCGAAACGATAAAGCCAATGCTAAAGCTCCCCCCTTTGAAGCGGCCTTCGCAGCAGTTTCCTCCAGCTTCATCAAAACTTAGGTCGACAAAAATACAAGCTCCTTTATATGTATGCCTGTAAGTACAAAAAAAGAAGAGCCCTAGGCAGACGAAACGGCATCGTTCTTAGGTGTGTGAACTATTGTCCAAGCAAAGGGTGTTTTTTCTAGAAGCGCTTGGACATCTTTGTTATGATCTTTAAATAAAGGCTATGTTAAATTCTAATGTTGATATTTAACCAAAAGAAAACCGCCTTGTTTGAAAGGCGGTTTATTAAGCTATCGTCTCCAATTAGCTCAATTTCAAACAGTATATGGGTTCATCATGGAAACCTTTTTCAATTTCACCTGCTCATTTTGTTCGGTCTACAGAATACAGAAAAAATTCCATATCTATATTCCTAAAATTCTTAGTATCTTTATCAATAATATTCATACCGTTTCGAACAGCAACTTTTTGAGCGGCTATATTTGTGTCCCTAATAATAGAATCTCAACTTTCGCAGAGCCAAAATCGGGTTAATGGCAAGTGCAGCATGAGTTTGTGATCGATTAGATCGAATGCTTGACGACATAGAAAAACACCGCTTCGTTTGGTAAGGTAAGAGTGTCGAATT
>NZ_JBHSQV010000146.1:0-22941 GCF_042658665.1 Marinicrinis lubricantis | reverse complement strand
CTCCAAGGTTCCTAGAAATCCACTCAAAACCATAGATACACGCCATTTCTGTTAAAGTTGCCCGTAAACCTAAGCAGGACAAGGGATCCGGGCATTTTGTTTACCTAGTGACTGTCGAACTCGGGCTCTTGCAATTCCATGTAAAGCAAAAGTCCAGACCTAAAGGTCTGGACTTTTGACTTTAATGGAGGCGAGGGGAGTCGAACTCTCGTCCCCAATTTTTTATCTGGTTTTAGATTTTGTGCACAAGTACCAAAATGCCTTATTTCATGCGGGTTTCGAGATGACAGTCGTGTTAATTGATACTAGGCTGTTTTAGATAAATTTAGAGTGCTTTGAACCTTTTGGCTACACCATGGCTACAAAAAACCGAGGGGAATTCGAGAAAATACCATGAAGATGTTGGAAAAAAAGTTGTAATTTAAAACCGTATTCAAGAGCAACATGCAACGGCTTTATATTATATTTACGATCTATCTAAAGCGATATAAAATCGCCATTTTGGAGGTTGTTTCAACCTTTCAATAAAAAGGAATATTTCATAAATCCTTATACGTCAAGAGTTTTAGGATTCATTTTCACTCTTTAACAACAGCGCAACCGTTTCGACATGTCCCGTATGCGGGAAAATACAGCGTTTTTTTGATATTGATCAGAATTGGATAATGCCTTGATTTACAAGGCTTTTGTGCTTTCATGTATTGTTTGGTTTGAATGTGGTTTGACCCTTGTTGACGGGTTTCGTCAACAATTCGTCAACAATTATAATTACGATAAAATCACAGAAGGTATCCAATTATTCGATTAACACCTATAAGATTACCGCATTGTATACATTTCAATTTCTTTACTATCACCACTTTACAAACACTTTCAGCGTCTGTTTTACATAATGATGATTATGAGATGTTTCACCTTAACTCCTTAAAAGGCGAATCGAGTAGGCCCATGAACTAATCATCCCTCTCACAGATCCGTCGTGCGGATCAACGCATACGGCTCCTTCTCTATTATCCCCGCTGGGGATGGCGTTCAATGTAAAGGTCGAGCAGACTGCCACTGCGTAGGCCATTTACCAAACAAACGAACCGTTTGAGATGTTCGTAATAACTACTTCTTTTCCACGTACACTACCCACTACGTTGTGTTGAATATCATACCCAGTCATGGAATATTGCTTATATATATCCCGTATCAGTTTGCAATCGTCATAAGTAATAATCCATGGAATCTCCCTCAAGTGTTCGTTGATTACCTGTTCAAGATTTCTATGATCAGACTCCTTGAAGTAATTCGTATATAACCGACTTCCTTTGATGACGTAAGGTGGATCAATATTAAAGAACGAAGTATGCTTTATTTCACCCAATTGATTTATAATTAACTCGCTTGCATCGCAGTTATAAAGAGAAAGGCGATTTTTAAGCAGAGCAATACTTTCGATTCTCTTTTGTATCTCTTCCTTGTTGAAACGGCAATTTATTTTATATGCCCCGCTCTGGGCAAGACCACCGATGGGACCACCCTTTATAATACCAGAGAAGTTCACACGGTTTAGAAACAGCGCTGCAAACCCATCGCTTAACACGTCAGCAGAATCATCATTGTAGATGTTTTTCTGTTTTTCCCGCTCCTCAATCGTTATGGGAGTATCCATAATCTTTTTGAGCAGTTCGTCTGTGTGATGGAATACCGAGAACCAAAAATTATAAATGTGGGTATCAAAATCGTTTAATACGGCGGATTGTACAATATTTTCGCACAATAATCCAATCCCTATACCGAAACCACCAGCAAAAGGCTCCACATAAGTTCTATTTCCCAGCTCATTATTTTCTATAAGAGTTTTAACTTTATAATAGATTTTTGATTTGCCGCCTGGATAACGAAGCGGCGAAAGTGACTTAGCCATGTTCTACCTCTCGCTCAACAGATTTCTATATGACATAAATGCATTGGGCAACCAATCAGACAGGTCATAAGGATTCAAGTAAATCCTTGTCCTAGTATTCTCTGGTTTCTTCAAAATAGCCGGAATAACCTCACATCCAATCGGAGATTTATGTTTTGAAGAAGTACCGCTGTCTTCAGCAATAAGCTTTTGCAATGGTACGAGTAAGGCTTGTTGTTCATTAGCATTATATTCACTAGGCAATTCTCTAAGTTCAGCATAGTTAAGAAGTTGTAATCCCAAATGTCTGTCATAAAATTGATGGTTTCTCTGGTTATAGTAATTATCAAGACAATTTTTGCATGTCCGCGAGCATTCACATTCTGAAAGGATCATTCTCGCTCTCTCAAAAACTTTATTAAGAATGGAACCAATCAATGAAGAATAACCAGCTCCGCTTGTGAGATTGTCATAAAAAAACATTTCTATATGTGAATCTCCGTCGCTCTTAATACGCGGACGCCAGCCTCCACTTATCTCGTTGTAATCTATATCAAGCACCAGTGAAACTGCCTTTTTAATCGCTTCATGCATTGTTGTAACAGCAGCCCGTAAAATACTCCTTTCTTGAGTATTACTATTGCTCACTAGTTTTACAGAGTCATAGGAAATATCCAGCATAAACATATCTGTTAAAAATTCGTAACCCAAAAAGATATTGGTAGCGACAGTTCCGTCATGCCGACACAGAGAATGGTTATCATGGTATGGCTGAGAAATGGAAAAACTCCCATTGTTATTCGGATCCGCAATCTCAGCACCACCGCATTTTTTGCATATATTGAAACCGTTCTTGCTTTTACCCATATTGACAGTTAGTACTTTTCTATCAGATAAATTGGCATAGCGGATATTGCTATTCCCAAAGCTAATCATTTCTGTGTCTGACGGAACATATGAATAGAATGGTGCTTCTGTAAAGGTGTATTGTTCATCTTCGTCCTCGTACTTAACTTCCTCACCTTTAACTGGAGAAAATCCCCATGGGCGTAACATATCTCTATGTTCTATTGGAGCGCTACAATATGGGCATTGCATTGCTGTAAATTCTTCCGGCTTATTACCAAACCAATTACATTCAGAGCAAATATATATGTCATTATAATAATCCTTGCTCTTGAAATAATATTCAGCTTGGTTTTTTTCAAATCCCCGTGGACGAGGATTCGCGTAGATACCACCACTTTTATATATCTTTTTATCTATCGTGACAAATCTACCTGGTGCGTACTCGCTAAGTGCTACAGCAATATCTCTTTCTGGGGCATATTCGATGTCGCGCGGAGCGTTTTTGCCTCGTTTTGATTCCTTCTCCACATAGAATCTAACGACATTCTTCGGAAACGAATACGATGGTATAAAGCCTTCGCGATAGAAGACATCAAACGCAGGAGTCTCTTTGTCGTCGTTTATATATTCATTCCGTTTGCCTTCCGCTAAAACGTCCTGACTTATTTTATGGAACTGCCCAATAGTCTCATCGGTTGAAATATCCATTGATTTTACGTATTCAACAAAGTTCTCACCGAATTTTTCACAAAAAGATACTATGCCTACATCAAGGATACCGTCATATTGTGTTTTCATTTCAGGGGTGGACATAAATCCGTTCAATGCTAACATGTTTATATGTCGCTGCTTGATCTTCGGATTATCACGGTCAATCCATGGTTTTCGCGGTGCACCGGAAATCATCTCTTCCGGGTGTAAAAAGTAATGACTGTCGTGGATTCCACCGGAGGCATATGTAACAATGGTAGAGATGCCAGCGTTTTTACGGCCTGCGCGTCCGGCTCGTTGCTGGTAATTCTCCCTCATAGGAGGTATGTTACGAAGCCCAACAGCAGTCAACGAACCAATATCAATACCAACTTCCATAGTTGTCGTACAACTTAATACATCTATTGATTCCTCGCCGTTTTCACCAGCGTAAATGTCTTGAAATCGCATTTCATATTTCTCTGTACGGCTCCAAGTATCACTTTTGGCTTCTTTATGCGACAATTGTGCAGTGTGTTCCTCGGTATCAATTGTGTGAATAGTTTCAAGTTTGTCTAAAGCGTTGAGAACCGGTATTCGCCAAAAATCAAAGCGAGACAAATCCGATGCGTTGATTGTCATTACATTATCTGTGCCAAAACAAACACCGCAATAATCCCCTATCTTATATGGGGACAGTTTCCCGCACTGAACACAGCGATACCAAGTAAAGTCTTTGCCAGCAAACTCAATTTTCACCGAAGCAAGTTTAATGTAATATCTATTATTTGAAGCAAGAGAGAAGAACAAATCACGTACTTTATCTACTATTTTTTTCATTGCAGAATCATCTATTTTCAGAAGTTCCATGATTCTTCGAATAAGTCCTTTGTCTATTTCAGTTGAAAAATCAATACTCACCCCAAATACCTGCATTTTGCTTCGTCCAGGTAGACCCTTCCTGACATCATCGGGAATTGTTTCCCCAATGGCAGCGCTCTCGTCCATAACATCCCAAAATAACAGCACGAGGAACTGATATAATATCTTGTCGTCAATAGTCAATCCTTCATCTTCTAAATCATATACACAGTCTTCGAGAATAGAAGATATGGGGGCGAGGAAACCAATGCCAATATCTTTGAATGAACGCGGACTTTCCGTAAAGAAAGTAAGCAATTGCTCATAATAGTCATCAGGCAATGCTTGATATTCTTGAGCTACTGCTGTGTAATCAATAGGTCTACCGCGTCTTTCAGTTCTTCCTTTTTTACCTTTAAATAATCGCTTATCGTTTTCAAATTTCTCTTTGCTTTTCCCACTGAAAAATGAAAGGTTGTTTTGAATGCAAACATCCAAGAAAGCTGGGTATAAGTCCGATAACGAATGCTCTTTTCCGTCAACCTTTAAGAGAAGTGACGCAAGCATAATAGCCTGGCGGAAAGCATCTGCGTCAGATGATTTTGTTAAGTCCAATGCAAGTTTTGCTGCATTCTGACGGGAATCAGAAAACAACAAAACCTTTTTCCCCTGGTTAATTAGTTCTGATTTTGCGGGTTGCAATTCAAATTGTGCCTTCGTCAAGTTGTAAAATGGTATGTTGCCTTTCGTGGATAAGTCAACGGGCTTCTTCAGCGGCATGGGCTTTTTACATTTTGGGCAGACTCCAAAATTGTATGATTGGGTTTTATTATCAAACTTCTCGCTATAAATTACTGTCAGCAAGTCATCATTATCTTGAGGCGATATATATAGTTTCCCTGTGAAAGGGTCGAGTGCACCAATCTTGTCGGTTTTATTCTTCTGATAATTCTTTGGAACTACATAGAGCAGCATTTCATTAAGAGAATTTGCATCTCCATTTAACCCGCGCTTTGGGAATGCATACCAATATGGCTGTCCATCATTTTTTTGAACGAATACTTTGAAGTATAAAGCTCCACACTTAATATGGTTCACAAGCTCATAAATTCGCCCGCCACACTCGCATTTATCCTTAGGAATAGAGATAACTTTACCTAACGGAAGCTTTTCACTTTCTGAATACTTCGCACAGGTGCATTTTGGGTTGGAACAGGCATATAAACCTTGCAACCCACGTAAAAACATATGAAGGCGCACCGGAAAAAGAATATTCCCGTTCTTTGCAGCAAGAGGGACTAATGCTAGTAAAGCATCAAGAGCTTTTTCAGCATTTTCGCTGTCTCCAAATAGCTCTTTTCTGATCTCACTATATGATTTTGCACCATCACGGCACAGTTTGTTAAGCATAACAAACGCTTGGTATTTCGGAAGATTATCGTAAAGCCACTCTTGCGCTTGACTTTGACTAATATCATTTGGTAAGTCGTATTGAAAAATTGCCTTGGCAAACTTCTTGATTCTGACGGTTATCCCTTCTCCTTGCACTTGTTCAGAACCAATCGAAGACAATGCATTAATGTCCGTCTTTACTGCCAATTCTTCTGGAACGGGTTCTTTTGTACCAAACAAGAATTCGCAAGATGTGGGCTCTTTCCGTGTAAGTCCAGAGTAAAAAGCATCAATCGCTTCCTGTTCATTTTGAGGCATACTCGCAGTAGTAAGTATAAACTGCACTCTTTCGGTTGTAATGCCCAAGCGAGAGAAAAGCCGTTGCAGTAACAGTGCAATCTCTCCTCCTGCAGAACCGCGATACATATGTGCCTCGTCCAAGACGATGAGAAGTCTGTTGTCGGTGGATGCTTCCAGCCATTGTTTTGTTTTGCCCCATATGTTCGCTTCGCGCTGGCGCATAAGCATATACTCCAACATGGAGTAGTTGGTAATCAGAATATCAGGCGGACAACTCTGCATTTCAAAGCGCGTTATGAGCTCAGCATCATACGGCATTGGCTTGTGAATGTTCTTTTCCAGGTTCTCAATAAATACTTGCAGTCCGTTTCCTCCTAATCTTGCAGGGTATTTATTGATGCTCAAAAGTCCATCTATATTGTTTCTTTGCCTCCGCTGCGTTTCCGCATCAGCGGTTTCATCTATCAAGTAGTTTTCACGAAATGTCTTTGCTAATTCACGGCTACTTGCCAGGTTTGCATCACCAGAATAAGGCGTTCTTCCTGTATACATGCCAAAATGAGGGATGCGGGTAGCATGGGTATCCGTAATGAAAATATCTCTGAATTTATCGCTTCCGATGATCCTCCTGAATCTGGAAAGTTGGTCAGACACAAGGGCGTTCATAGGATAAATAATAAGGGTGCGCACAGCTTCCATCTTGAAGAGGTTAGGACGATTCTTAGCTTCGTCGAAACTTTTGGCTATTATCGGCCAAAGAAAACTTTCTGTCTTACCAGATCCTGTACCTGTCGAAACGAACAAATCTTTCCCTGATGAATAATACTCTAAAGCCTTAACCTGATGTTCAAATGGATCGGGAAAGATGCCAAGATTTTCCTTGACAAGTTTCAGCATCGACTCCTTTACACTCTGTTCGATGCACATAGAGTTTTTAACTCCATTTTTGACTTTTTTATATGACGCCGAGGTTTCGATATACGGCTCACGGGCGATGTTAGTATATTCAGAGCAAAATTCGCCCAGTAGGTCATCAACATAAAGAAGCAAGGTTTCGCTGTTGGCTAAATAGTCTGATTTTATGTAGTTCTTCAACCGATCACGGATTGCCTGATAATATTGTTGTACTCCATTTTGGTTAAGCATCTGCGTTCCCTCCTTTTATTACAACACCAATGTACTTAAAAGTATCTATGACTTCTGGAATAAAGTCATTTCTTATTAGGAAGTTGACCTTGTCAAAAGCATGCTTCAGCGGCCAAGATATAAGCAATAGATAATAATATTCTCTATTCGGCAAATGCCCTCCGATTCTAAGTTCCGAGTACTCTTCATCTTGCTTAATTATCCATGCATTTAAAGGGTTGTTGTAATGTGCTTTTATCGCAAAATACAGTCGCCTATATTCGTAAGAAGTTAAGCTGTCGCTTTGCGGCTCGATGACTTCATCTGCAAACAAAAGGGATGTTTCAGATTCCCCAATCACTCGATAGTACGGACCCAACTCACTTTTTCGAGCAATTGAACAATCTGTAACCATTTTTGCTGACCATGATCGCGAGGGGGCACTGGCCGATAGAGGATTGAAAAATTGCAGTTCGTCAGCAGCAATATCCCTTTCATAAAAGTTTGTAATGTCATACCTCTCTTGAAAATATTCCTCGCAGGTTAATTCGTCCCTAATTAAGAACTCACGGGTTGAAGATGAGGGTGTTGTCGGTGGTGTAAACACGCCAAGTCCATTAACGTTATACCCTTTATTAGGAAAGCCAATAAACAGGAAAGTGTTACCCACCCGAATGTTTCTACCGAAATTGGCTAACCGATTTCGATTGTTTTTATCTGTTTGAAGATACCCGATTTCCTCATAGACCCTCCGAATATGAACCGGTAAATTCACCTGCGGGTTATCGGCGTCGGTAAATTTGTCAGCGATTCCGGGATACAGTTCAGCGTAACGTCGAAGCAGCTCATTAATGACGATTGTCTGATTATGCTTAGTTGTCCCCGCCATTCCATCGGAGGAGTTTTGAGCTATATGAAGGCACCATAGCCCCAATGCCGAATAGCAGAGTCGATAAATAAACGAATCGTCAGGTTCACCCCTGTAACGGTTAATCCCCATATCACTTGACATAGCGGTTAATAATTCATTCATTGAGCAAACCACCTCACAAGTAAATTTCTCTGGGGGCATCTTCCGTCATTACCTGCATATTTGAGCAATCGCTCGGAAGTGTTGTATGGTTTCATCTGCAACACATCTATGCAATAAGGTAGAATATCAAATGCAAGCGATTGGCATAAATCTTGTTCATTAGCTATGGATTCACATTTATGTTCAATTATGCTTTGAGGGTAGCTTAATTCTCGAAGTATCTCCCGGAAGATATTTCGGAATCGATTTTCTCCCTGAGTAGATTGAGGTCTATAACTATGCTCCACAATCGTGGAGGGGTCTTCGGTCAATTCTGATTCAATGGATAACATCCCGATACGATTAGCGTTGAAGTAGTAGCAGTATCGCAGAAACTCTTGTGACAAGTAACGCAAAGTTCTATCGTAAATAACTGTTAAAAACACGATTTTATCGCTATTCCTTTCCAACAACGGAATTAATTCGGTTTCATTATAATTACCAATAAAATTATCCAAACAAACAACGCGATCGGATGATAATAGAAATTCTCTTATTTTCTCGATTGTTATGTCCTGGCTATATGACAACGTCTTTACTGTCGATTCCCCTATTAACGTATTTGCCGTACACTTAATGAGATTTATCCCTATTGCGTGATTGACAACGATAGGGGCACCTCGAAAGAGAATTTTACTTAAATAAGATATAAGCAGTGGAAAATACTCGGCATCATTAGGCACTCCGATATTGGTAAGATTGTATCCTAGATACTCCTTGAACTCATCTATATCACGAGGACATTTCCGACTTGATGCAGAACTTTGTACCTCGTCAAGGCGTTTTTGTTTTTTCTCCAATTCGTCTCTTATCTGTTCTTCAAGAAGCCGACTGTTATTCTTAATTTCAGTTATTTCGGTCAAAAGTCTGTCAAGTTTACCGTGCAATTCCTTCTTTTCTATTTTGAGCTTTTCGATTTCTTCCTTATCTTTAAAAGATGTAGTTTGGAGTTTTTCAAGGATAGAAACCTTTTCTTTAAGAGTATCCATCTCCAACAATTTGTCCGAAAACCTGTCGTTGTTTCTGCTCCACTCATCGTTTTTTGTTTCTAATTCCTCTTGAAGTTTATTGCTTTGGGATTCAAGCGCTTTTATTTTCTCTTTTAGTTCCTCTTGTTCTTTAGCAACCTCTTTAATATTCTTGACAATCGCACTCATTAATGCGATGTATTCCTCCGAATATTCATCATTCACAAGCTTAAAGTATAGACCTACATTGTCTGCAAAGAAGCTGAAAGGCAGAGTATGTATTAAAGCTATATCTTTACTGTCTCCATCATCCATACATTTTGTGATTTGTTCTTGAATCTGAGAAAGCCATTTACTTATATGTTTTTCAATAAAAGATGAAACAAACTTTCGTCTACGATAGCTGAACAATAGTTTGCTTGCATCTACTTTTGAAATGGTGGTTGCTCTAAAACCCGGACGAATTTGGGCGAACTGTTTTGGATTATGTTTAAAATAGGAAACCGTGTCCTGAAGCGGTATAACCGAGATAATATAACGCGCCTCATCTTCGGTTAGTAGAGGAAGATGATTCATATCCGTCCCTCCTCAATAAATTGCATAACGACCGGATTGATTGAACCGGTAATTTTGCACTTCTCAATGTACTTGGAAGTGGTTTTGCTTAGCACAAGCGTACTGAACCGGGTTGAGTCGAAAGCTTCCATTCGCTTGTAATGTGCAAGGATATCTTCAAGCAATTCCTCGCCAGCCAACTCCTTTTGCAGACAAGGATAAATATAGCCGACCGGAAAATTGAATTGATATCGAACAATAGAACTATTAGGTGTTAAAAACACAACCTGTCCGTTTGTTAAAGGGGATACCCCCGAATGATTGAAAAGGTAGTAAGTACCGTCGTCAGGCACAGTAAAAGTGCTTGCAAAGTTTTTGTAGGGTGTAATTACATTATTACGATCAACAGACGGCGCAACTGTATCAATGACAATTTCAGCATTCTTCTTGAATATTTTCGTCTTAGGCTTAACCTTTACTTTTGAAATGCCCTGTGAAAACTTCATAATTTCTTCTGAATGCATATTGATGTTACCGTGAGCCTGTAATTCAAAACTTGAAAAGATATAAGCATAATCTGATGCGATAATACTTGCATCATCAATTAAATATGCTGGCGGCCAGAGCAGCGTCAGTGTCTCGGAAGCCTCTAACTGGTAACCCCAAGATTTCAGCAGACAATCTATAGAAGGTGTTTTATATGTTATCGACAAAACAAACCCTAAGAACTTTCGATTCATCGTTTTAAAGTGGAAGGTTTGACCAACTTCTATTCCTTCGGGCAATCGAATTCCTTGTGGTACTGAATATTGGCTATGAAGCGCTACAAAGTACTGGGTTTTCGTATATAATACAGTGCTACGAACCAACTTAGCCTTGAAGTCATTATCGTTGCCTGATAATTTAAAAAAGGTCGGAGTATTTCCGCGTTTTAAAAAATCATATTTCCTATTTGCTCCATTTAGGGTATTAGACAAATAATAACTGACAGAAAAGTTGTTCAATGGAATCAGTGTAGGGACATCTGGCGAAAAATTCATACTATTAATCTTCAAGACACGGATAGGCATATCCGAGTCTTTTGTCCTTAACTCGAAATCTACAGATTGCTGCTCATAGATCTGGATTTCGTTCTCGCTAAATCTTAAAGCTAAACTAAAAGTTTTAGTAGAATTATTATAATAAAATTCTGCTCTTTCACGGTTATTTCTTCTCGAACTAGAATCCGTGCTTATCGTTCCATATTGCCCGAGATAATTCTCACATTCAACGTCATTGTTTCCACTACGATGCCTGAAATGAGCGACTATTCTGGTGCTATAAGGCGCAGCAACAAACACTTCTTCTCCGCAATTAGAACACTCATAGCGATACGGTTCGAATCCGCTGTTTTGAGCAGCTAATTCTGCGGAGACTTCAGATTGAAGAATAATATCATACGCCTTACGCATTTCTTGAATTTCTCCTTTCTTAATGACGCTCTAAGCGGCGCCGCATGCATGGCATTGGCGTTTATAGGGTCAATGGCTTTGAAGCGATGGAAAGCTGCAAGGTTGTCACTCAACTTTCGCAGCTTAATTTTAAGAACAAACCCTTCATATAACTAGTTACTCATGAAAGTCCAATTTTGATTTTAGGTGCAGAAGAAACTCGTTGTTTCGACAATAACAATTTCCACTTTGAGGTGCTGAATTCCTCTTATTTTGTCAAAATAACCCAACCTTTTCAGGGGTAAAGAGTTGGCCTTCGACGAAACAACCGAATATTTTTCAAGCCTTTTCTGCCGAAAGACAAGCGGGAGGGACTCGCCTTCAAAAGGGTAAGCTCCTAGGTTCACCCCAATTAATCTCAATCATGACATAATGGTAATTATCTGTCCTATAACCATATTATCGAATTACCATGTCAATAGCCTGACAGGGAATATATGTTCTTCACCAAAATAAAAACACACTGCCAGCAGCGTGTTAAAAAAATATTCCAACGTTAATGTTTCTTTGACACAGTGTTTAGAGGGCATGTTACATCTTCTAATTCCGATAAAACAGATTCGATTCCTTCTTTACATTTTAGGCTTAATAATTTCTGATAACCTCAAATTATCGAAGTCAGAGCATACCTCTTATCTTCCGATCTGTTCCATAGCTTCCAAACCCGATAATTCAGTGCATCCTGCTTCTGATATTTCTTAATTGGTTTTTGCTTCGCTATTCGTTTTTTATGAATGGGTGACCGATTTCGCAACTTTGCAGGGCAAACTGTACGAACTCGTCAAGGAGGTATTGGCTCTTCAGAATCCTTTTTCAGGCTTCTATCTTTGTCCGATCTCGAATCGGCTGAACAAATTCCATGACAGCCCTCCCATTATGTATCATACTTATCTATGGAAATTTATCATTTGTGTATCATTAAATCATAGATTTAAAGCACGAGGTACATTTCAAGGTACAAAAAACTCAATAACCACGCGGGCTGAGGACATTTTCTCGAATGATACAAGACTTCATTTTGTATCATTCAAATTTGCTAATCTTTGTTTTATCCAAATACAATAACAAGAAATGCCCACACGGTTTCCTATGTGGGTATTTGTATAACTTGATGAGGGGGTTAAGAGTGAGACAGAAGAGTCCTAATTAATTATGGCTTAAAGTATCTAAACGATTGTGGAATAGTTCTAATAATTTATGGAATTTCACAGAAATAAATAGGCGCGGGTGTGGAGCACCGCGATAGTTTCCCACTTAACAGTTGGCTACTATATGGAATGGTGAGCGGGACGGGGATGGTAGTTTAGTCGGTTGAGTAGTTTAGCGGCGGAAATGCTGTCGTGGGTGTTTTTTTCGATGGTTGGTTATTGCAGGAGAGGGGTTGTTTTGCTAGATCAAGGAACTAGTTTAGTCTAGTTTACTTTTTAAGAATAGCTGCTTCTATATTTAGAAGCAGCTTTCAGCACATGAATTATGGATACAGAAAATGCCCTTCATCTGGCTGTGAATCTTCAAAAGATTTGGTAATTTCCACTGCATCTTCTCTTGCAAAAAACACTTCATCCGGCGTTGTGTCTTCCTGGGCTTCAGTCAGGATGTCACGGCCTCCTGCTTTCTTCATATGTTCATCAGGTTCGCTATCTTCACGCTGAAATGTGTGTTTTGTATTTCTTTCATCAGGTTCAGCTCCCTCTAGCGTGCGCGTCTCCCGTGTGTCTCTTGCGAGGAGCTCGTCCGGTGTCGTATTTTCAACGTTTGCCGTTTCCTTGCCAAAATCGCTCTCCTTTTTAGCGTGAACAATGTATTTTGCGATATATGGACGTTTCATTGACTCACCTCCTCTCTATGACAAGTTGGATAGTCCCATCAGCGGCCTGCGGTCCGGGGTTACCAATCACAATTTGAATATCTGCACCGTGAACGTTGTTGACACGAAAAAAATCAGTCACCCTTTGCGCGTTTGCCTCCTCATCGTCCTTGGTTCGGATCACGATGATTTGTTCAATCCGATGTTCGAGTAGATCCTTTTGTATGGTTTGTAGCATCTCGGCGTTCTTTTTAAAGACATGTGCAGCAGAATTAGTGACATCCAGATGCAATACCTGTATGTCCCCTACTGTTATTATATCTTTTGTGGTTCGATTTCCAAACGCTCCGTCGAGGTTATGAGTTGCAATTAGAAGTAAGCCCAGAATAATAATCCCCATCATGTACCTTTCCACATTGAGGATTAAGGATACCTGATTTGTGCTATCCACATCTCTTTGCTGATAATCCATATACACGCCGTTCAGGTATGCTGCCTCGGGATCATCCGCATTTTTGACTGAGCTGTAAAGGAATCGCGAGGTTGTTTTAACCTTTATAAAATAGAAAAAGAGAAGAAAGATGTTCATAAAATTAAGTGCCAAGTATGCCGCACTAATCCCATAGCCGATCTGTATGGGAATCGGTTTTTGGCCCAACTCAGTCAACTTGAGTGCCGAAGGAATGAACAGCGGAAGGATAAAGGCGATCGCCGCTAAGTATGCCACGAATTTATTAAATGTCTGGTTTGACTTCCCCATTACCTGATTAATCTTATAGAGTAATGTGTCTTTCAATGCATTTCTTTTATTTGGATCTTCGTTATACAGTAGGAACGATTCATGTTTTGTTTTTAGATCTTCATACTTTTCGTCAGACAACGTCCTTCCGCTCTTCATGAGATCAAGCATATAAAACAACCGAAATTTCTTTGGAGCTTTATATTCTGGTTTCGATCTTCGTGCAAATCCAAAGGAACACAAAAAAACAATCCATGGTCCTACATTCAAGCTTACCAGTGAAACTCGAAACTCGTTTGAGTTCTTTCTAATTGTCCCGAAGTTATCGTCATCCGTAACCCGGAACACGGGTATGTACGATAACAATTTTAGAAATACATAAAGACCGGTACTCATAGGGGATTCATTATTCATCCTCATTCAACACCCCGTTGTTAAATATGTAACAATAGATCTGGAAATGGGTATATTGAGTTTTTCTTCAAGCCACAACCATTGTCCGTTAGGATTGACTTCTAAGAAGAAAAACTCTTCTCCCCGCTTTATAAAATCAAATGCGCCGAATGAGATTCCTAAGAGATCCATCATGTGAAAGCAATGGACAATGACTTCATCCGGCACGGAAACAAGACGGTAATCATTCTCTGCACCACTTTTTCGCCAATCAACAGGATCCGAAGATCTGATTTCTACCGCATACACGGTTCGATCAATAATCGTTATCCGGTACTCGCCATCATTTTTTCGGATGTATTCTTGGAAATACGCTGGCGCAACGCCGAGTCCCTCAATTGGGTAGTTTGTATCAACCAAGTTTGTTTGTATAATTCCCCGCCCTTGGCGGTTCACTATCGTTCCGGTTGCCAGTGGTTTTACAACCGTTAATTGTTTCTTTGAAAATTGAGTGGCTGCTATACCTGCATTGGTAATGAACGAATCCGGTACTTGAAACCCAACATTTTTGGCAATATGTAATTGAAAAATTTTATTTTCAGCTCTTCTTAAGATAGACGGCCGAGATAGGCATTTTCTCCCCAGAGTTTCCACTAATCCTTCTACTAGTCCTATCAGCTCCCGCTGAATTAATGTGTGGTACTCTGGGTCATAAGTCGTGAGGTCTGGATAGGCTACTTTACGGTAATAGACTGCTTCAATCTCATCCCCCATGATTTCATCATTATTACTCTTGATCCGTATCCCACTGCTTTGGATTTCTATCTCATAATTTTCAATGTCATCAACGTTAAGGCGAAACCATTGAGCTTCATTTTTATAATTTTCCGTCATGTATTGGACGGTTGCGTCCTTTTGTTGTGTAATGACTAATATTCTCAAATCACAACCTCCCTCAATCACCCAAAAAATCCCACCTCAATCTGATTATATTATGCCATTAATCTACTTCTTTCCAGTCGCTCCCCTCCTCCATCCACCTTTCAAGCTTTCCAATAAAACGATTACCATAAAGGAACTGGTGAGAGACCCGCAATGATTCCGAAAGCGGATGCTGCAATAATGTAGAAGTAGTTATCCATAAGTCTGATATTTTGATAGTTTATTCTCCAAATTGCCTCTCAAGCTTTTCGATTCTCTTTTCTAATTCATCAATTTTCTGTAGCGCATCCGACAATTTGGGGATTAATAACTTTCCAGTTGGTTCTTCTGAAAACAACTTCTTATATCGTTCTTTAAAAACTTCGTCTTTTAATAAATTATTGGCTTCGCTCCGAATACCGCCACGACTTCGAAGCACCGGGTTAAAGATTTCGAATGCCACCAATTCAGCTGCTTCAAGAATAGATCGATTTGAAAATTCTGGACTTTCCCACCAAACGACTTCAGCAATCCGATCTGGATTTAATGAAACCGCTGAAGCTCCTGTGGTTACACTGCTATCTCTACGTATAAAATGTTGTACTAATCGATTCTTCAATTTTTCGGAGATACCAACATAAGCGACATCTTTCTTATCAAACATGACGTAAACAGCTGGAACAGATGGAAGTTTATGAATAGTGGTTAATTTTATCAAGTCATTCACTCCAAAAATGAAAGTAAGCAAAAATCAATAATAATATGAAGCCTAATAGCATTTACTTAAGTTAAATTCCACAAATATTTACAATATCCTCCAAAAACAAAAAAAGCGCCACTAATGGAGCTATTGTTTCTTACGCGCAGCGATTTCCCATACAATTTTCCCTTTTGAATATCGATTCATTTCGTACTCTTCAATATGGTCAATAGAGAAATCTTTAAATAAATGATTTATATGGTTCCTATCAAAAAATCGTTTGTACAGACCATTAACTTGATAATAATAACTTTCTTGGTCTATTGCTCCATAATTTACGTCTCGATTGGAATTCACGCGACATAGTAACAATCCATCTTCTTTTAAAACGCGCCTAATTTCTTCTAATATCTTAAACGTTACATCTTTAGGGAAATAATGTAGACTGAGATCAGCAATAATCACTCCAGCAGAGTTATCCTCAAATGGTATGCCCTCCGTCATATCGAACTGCCTGACATCAGAATTAGAGATGAGTTTTTTTAATTTCGACAAAGCCTCTTCTGAATAATCACAGGAAATGACTTTGTAACCCCGCTCTTTTAAATATAAAGTATTATTACCCAACCCACACCCCAGATCAATAATGGGAACACTAATTGATCGCTGTAATTCTGCTTCGTATTTATCTAACCACGCATCATACTGAAGTTCTTTTACATCCAGCTCTTTATAAACTTGTTCCCAATACTCTTTAGGCATTTTAAATTGTCCCCTTGCGTGAACGGATATTACGTTTCAAGTTTTCTTTCCTTTCTTTCAAAATGTAAATGCAAGCGATATAAGCATATTTCTTTGGTCCATCGATGTAGTATCGCTTTATCTTGAGGTGCTACATCGAAATTGAGCGAGAATTTGTCGTTCTCAAAAGTTGTCATGCTGTTTTTGGCTGATCCCCAAATCGTCATTGGCATTTTGGCAATTAATCGGCTGATTTTTGTTTCATCAAACTCCCATAGCCTTTGAGACTCTTTATCTGAGAAATCTATGCTTTTTCTATATTCCTTCTCCATTAAATAATTATAAAAAAAGCGTGCCACTTCCAACGGAGTGACCGGTTCTGTCCAGCTTTTCGCACCTCGTTCTAGCATGTAAAGTAATACAATCATTTTGTAGCTTTTAGACATCGCCGTTTTTTCAACATCAATGAACCAAGACTCATTACGGAAGTAAACTTCACTTTCTTCTACATTCAATAATTCTGCCCAATGGAGGAAGCCAAAGTATGAGCCAAATTCATTTTTATACTCCCAACTGTTGGAATTCCCATATAAATGGAGTTCAAGGTATGTTGGGATTCTTCCCAGCTCTTGTTTTAAATCCAAAAAATCACGAAGCAATCGATCACGATGAGGTAGTTTTTTTCGACTAAGTTCATCCAACAGATTGATGACACTGGTCTCTAGATTGATTTCACAGTTAAGCGGCACAACTGGTACGATATCGTCTCGCTTTCCTTGTCTCGTCTCGACGTTTTCGGAAAAGAGTCTAAGTTTTACATCTGCATTACGATAATTACCAATAAGATCAATAATGGAACAGTATGATTTCCCATCGAATAATCGTAGTCCCCGCCCAATTTGTTGAGTGAAAACCGTCAGAGATTCCGTTGGGCGTGCAAAAAGCAGAGTGTCCACGCAAGGAATATCGACACCTTCATTAAAAAGATCAACGGTAAAAATAATCTCTAATTTCCCGCTTGTGATACGCTTGATTGCTTCCTCTCTCGTCATCTCGCTTGTTCGTGAATGCAAACTTAATGCGGAGATACCTAATTCACTAAAATAATTTGCTAGAAAATTTGCTTGCCGTATAGATGAACAGAATCCAATGGTACGTGTTTGCTTATGCCTTTTCCAAGCCTCATATATTTTTTCAGCTTGTGTTTGCTTCAGTTGAGCAGCTAACAATTGGTCCTCGTCATATCTATTTCCAAGCCATCTAATTTTGGTATAATCCGTTTCATCATAAACGCCAAAATATTTAAACGGTGCCAGCCACTCCCGGCGAATAGCTTCAATAAAATGGATCTGATATGCCACATTGCCATTACACAATGCGTACACATCTTTACCATCCATTCGATCTGGGGTAGCAGTTATACCCAATAAAAACCTTGGTTTAAAGTAATCGAGTACGGACAAGTAGGATCGCGCTGCCGCATGATGGAACTCATCCACAATAATTAAATCAAACAAGTCATTCGGGAAACTTTCTCTATGTTTTTTCATCCCTAATGTATAGATAGAAGCAAAGACGCAATCGGCGTTTGCTTCTTTAAATTCTCCGTTGTATATCCCAAATGTCCTTTGGGGCATGATGTGTTTAAACGACTTGCGTGCCTGGAAAAGGATTTCTTCACGGTGCGCGATAAATAATATCCGCTTAAAGCGTTGTGCGAAAAATCCCGCCAAGTATGTTTTCCCTAGTCCTGTGGCCATAACAACCATGGCCTTATCATATTCTTCTTCTAATGTCCTCTCCAATGCCTCGAGTGCGGCTTCCTGGGCAGACCGTGGATATAATGCAATTACATCAGTAGAACCATCCATTTCCGATCTGGTATCAATTTCTTTTTTGTAACCCGCACCTACTTCTTCCGATTCAATAATCGTCGTTAGAAGTCCGGGATTTTTTTGATGATAAAGCCGATAGTCTTGCTTATAAAGTTCAATTGTATCCGTATTTAAAGGCAAAGTGGACTCATGGTAGAAAGTCTCCATAAATACCTTTTGTGCCTTCTGAAAAGTATAGGGTTCTACTTGGGCATTCATCGACAGGTTCCATTCTATTCCCGTCTTCAAAGCAGACAAAGAAAGGTTAGAAGATCCAACGATCAAAAGTCCCTCATTATTTTCGTATTCAAATAAATACGCTTTCGGATGAAAGGAAGACCCCATACTCCGCCATAAACGTGCTTCCAATCGCTCATCAATGCTGCATAACGCTTGAAGTCCCTCAGGCTGTGTCACAAATAAATAATCACCCGTTAAGACTTTAACCTCAGCACCAGAATTTATAGCTTTTTTAATAAAAGGTGCTAATAGATTAACACCCGATTGCATCACAAAAGATGTCATGATATAAATACCTGATGCATTTTCCATCGCGTAAAACAGTTCATCCGATAGATTCTCAGTTATTAGTTTAACTTTAAGCATCATCAACATCGATCAGAAACACACGATCCTTAAACACACCGCGGGAATCTGCCTTTCTTGCACGTATGTTTTCAAGCTCCTGCCAGCTTGTTCCTTTAGCTTCGGCTAACGCTCTAATCACTTCAAGAATGTCAGCCAATTCTTCAAGAGCAGATTGATCATTAATAGCTTTATGATACTCCTCTATTTCCTCATTGAGCTTGATATTTAATTCATTTATGTATTCTTCTGTATTTAATATTTTAGTACGACAATTCTTTCCGTTTGACTGGATTACTTCGGGAATTAGATCCCGTACAAGCTTATTGTATACAGGCACAAAATCACCTCTTTTAGCTACTCATACTCATTAAGAATAATTATATCATACGGTGTTTTTTTGGTGATCTTTTGGGTTTAGGTTACACCAAAAATTCCCCTTCTCAATTTTTTACGGACACTTTGGAACGTGATAAATTCAAGATAACTTCTAGAAATTAAATACGAGGGGGTTACAAAATGAAGAGAATAAACATTTATTCACTTAAGCAAGTCAAAGAAAAAGCCGGACTGTATAATCTCAATTCCAAAAAAATTAATTGTCCTGATGATGCACATCGAGTTATCACTATCGTACTCGACCTTCAAAATGAACCTGTTGAAAAATTCGGGATCATTTCACTAAACACTAAAAATGAAGTGACCGGTTTACACATTATTTCTGTTGGAACAGTTAACAGTACTTTAGTACATCCCAGGGAAATCTTTAAGGCCGCAGTATTAAATAATGCTACAAGCGTTATTCTGTTTCATAATCATCCTAGTGGCGACCCTACTCCCAGCAAAGAGGATATTAAAATAACGCGCCAAATTGAACTGGCCGGAAAAATCATAGGTATTGACGTATTTGATCACATTATTATTGGCGATGAAAGATTTTATAGTTTAAGAGAAAAAGAAGATATATAGACAATCAATACAATTTTTTTGAGTTAAGATGTTCAATTGAATTTTCAGCTCGTATCTGTACATAGGTTAATTTGTTAAGCTTTTGTAGAGTGACAATATCCATGTTAAAATCAAATCAGAAAGTATGAATTTCTGATTTTCGGTATAATGATACAAGGAATCATGAGGAAAGTAGTGAGTGATATGGATAGAATCAAAAAGGAGAAAATTACCCTGCGCAAAAGGGGACAAATTACAATTCCCAAGGAAATCATAGATGAACTCGACCTGAAGGAAGGGGAAACATTAGAAATACGAATTGAAGATGGGAAAATGGTGATTGTTCCGACCATCGCTGTTGCTAAGGACCAAGCCTGGTTCTGGAAAGAAGAATGGCAGCGTGAAGAACGGGAAGTAGAAAAACAAATACAAGAAAGCCGTGTCTCAAAACCAATGGATGCTGATGAAGCTCTAAAGTTTTTAGATCAGTTAAAGGGATAGCCATTAATGAGCAGCTTAAAATTTGTTTTTATAGAGCATTTTCAAGGAAACTTCACAAAACTGGACGAACAATCACAAAAAGCAATCCAGAAAGCCATCCGTCTCATGAGTCATGACCTAAAGCATCCTTCCTTAAGAGCAAAGAAAATGGAAGGCACCGACTATATCTTTGAAGCAAGTGCTAATATGGATATCCGAATCACCTTCCATTACGAGAAGCCGGATCGTTTGATACTAAGAAATTGTGGGCACCACGATCGGACTAAATAATCCATAAAAATTTGGCGACAATATATAGCTAACGAAATTACAATTTAAAATTGCAATGATTCGGGAAAGCCGCGTTCATTTTTTAGAATGGCGGTTTTATTTTTTCAAGAATACACCTTTCTCCTCGTATTCCATTAGAAATTTAATGACCATAAATTTATCCTTTATATGAAAATTAAGTTAAAATGGTGGTGAACAAGGGAGGGATTCCGATGAAAGGGTTATTTGAACCTATCTTGAAGTTAATTGTATTATCTATGATTACTGGGCTATTGGCCTTCCCCGTTTTAGGTATTATTCAGTGGATCGCACCCGAGAACATCACACCTTTGGATACATATACGGAGATCCTCTCCTATATCTGGATCTATATGCATGGTTGGGGCGATTGGATCATTGTCGTGATACTGTCAATCATCTTCTTCAACTTTTCACATAGCTACGCACAAACTGCCCAAGATATTCGGCTAAAACGGGCATTTATGGAATTCGACAGATGGGAAAAAACTCCCTACATTTCCCCGGCCTTTTATTATTATCTGGTATCCATGCCTATAAATTATTCGTCAACTTTAAGGGAGGCAGTCCTAAGCCGCTTCTATCAAACGATCGTCGAAAATTTTCGTAATCGCGTGTATTTCAACGCTTCGTTTTCGGAACAAAATCCAGTCCCGAAACCATCTTGGATTAAAGTCGCAGGATTCTCCATGCTCTTACCGTCCATTGCAGGAATCATTACATTAATTGGATTCTTTTGGCACCTCTACAATTCCAAAAGCCCGGACTTGTGGTTTACCGGATGGGATAAGTTCTTTATTCCGTTTCTCATATTCATCGTGTCATGGGTATCTCAGCAGCTGTATGCCATCATTAAAGTTGGCTGCGGAGTAGATATAGACCAGCGAGTTCAAGAGTATTTTGGCGAACCTGAACCTCGAATCGCATGGCGAGATGTTTTTCCGGATCGTCCTCGTGGAGATGCGATTATCAAAGCATGGTCCGCCATTAGAGATCAGCTGCAACGAAATTATTACTATTACAGAAACAAACCTTTTCCGGCCAACGGGAAGATGACTTATGATAATCCTGCTCTTCCGCCTTATCCGTATCCGGAAGAAGGCATACCCGAATGGGCAGAGGAAATGGAAGCATATGTCGGTAACAAGTTAAACGAATGGTATGAGGATCATATTGAGAAAACCCTGCAAGCCGTTCGTTCCTCGAAAGGGAAAATTGTCACCCTGAAAAAGAAAAGGAAACTCTGGTAACCCGAAATAGGACTTCTTAAAAAACACAGGAGTCCTCTTTTGGCGAACTTAATAATCAGCGTTTACAGAGGTGATTCAATGTTTGGAAAAAGGAAATATCGTTATATGTCCTTGGCCGCGGCGATTGAAAGTCAACATAAGAATTACCCAACCACCATATGCCACAATTGCGTAGGGGAGAAGAAACTCGTCGGTAAACCTTATTCTTTTGCCGGTCTCGTTGTTTGGGATCTGCCTCAATATGAATGTTCTAATTGTGGCGCAACCAGTCACCGGTTTTCGGTCGGTATAGCCATTGAACAATTACGGGAGAAGTTTAATTTGCGTGGCGGTTATCAGGTAAAAGAATTATTGGAAATTGAGAAGAAGAATGAATAATGTTGTAAGTTGTTGTATACTCAGACTTACAACTTATTTACTAGGCTCTGTTTTTGTTTAATGTTGATATCAGATCCACAGGAAACCGTTCAATGAATAGGCGGTTAAATCAGGTTAATTAGAACGATTACTAGTTGTTTTTTAACTCACTTTTATCACTGAATCCTTTTCCGATGACTGTTCTTTTATCCAAATCAACATACACGGTGAGATTTCCGGAAGAATTAGTATCTGTATGATTAAACATAACGACGAATACTGCTTTTCCGTTATAATCATTACCAATTAATGCAGCTATATCGTCATTAACCGTCACTCTCCCCACGACCGAATCTTTCGGGCTCACAGGAATTTGGTCTTTTTCTGCATCAGTAAGACTATTAAACGCAACCATTTCAATCGGTAAATCACTTCTTGCATATTGAAATGAACATCCACTTAAAGCTATTGTTAAAAGGAGTACCATTGAAATAAAAATCAACTTTTTCAAGATATAACCTCCCTCTATAAAGTTAAATTTTCTCCCGAATACTCCCGAATTCTTAAAATCTCATAAACACCTAATAGTTGACACACCATTTATTATGGATACATATAGGTGGTCTTTAATTTATTTACAATAT
>NZ_JBHSQV010000145.1:0-21634 GCF_042658665.1 Marinicrinis lubricantis | reverse complement strand
GCAGTTCCTCGTGATGAACCTGGAACGCCGCTTGCGGCTTCTTTTTGTCCTCATTCTCAACATGCTGCTGAAACGTACCGCCTACAGACAATTTGCTCTCTAATGTTTCGTTCAGCAAGCCCTAATTGTATTCGTCGTCTCTATGTTTCTCGTAACGACAGTGGCAGTAGGGTGTTCAAAGACTAATGAAATGACAGATCATGATACTCCATTAAACAACGTTCAAATTCCTCGCAGCGAGGGAACCCCTTTGATAGAGGAATATTTAGCGTTAAAGTATATTAACGAATATATAACTGAAGGAGAAATAAAGAAGAGAGAATGGTTTGTTGAACAATATGTTCATGAGGATATGCAGCATCATTTTGAACCTGGAGCAGATCCTGTCATTGAATTAAGTGAAAATGATCAACCTCAAGTAGTTCAAATGATAGATTATCATCATGAAGTGAGCAAATTAGACGGAAAGTTAGTCATGACTCGAGTGAATAGAGATAGGGTGGATCTCATATTTACATACGAAAAGGATGGAGAGTCGAAAATTGGGTTTGCTTACACTGAAGAAGATTCGGTGTATCATCAACTGAAGGAAAAATTTGATGGCGAGAGGTTGGATTAGCAATAATGAATTTTATAATGATAAAAATGTTTATTGTGAGACCTTTCGAAATAGGGAATAGAATATAAAATTGAAAGTATTTTTTCATACTCTTCCATCCTTTCTAGAAAATATAGTTGCGTTGAAATTCTCAACAAAGATATCAGATGACTAAATTCTTCTAGAATTATTTCTGACTGGATTCAATTTTCTTTAACATTTTCGCAGGTACACCTCCTACGATAACATTGGGAGGAACATCCTTTGTCACAACTGCACCAGCGGCAATAATAGCTCTATCACCAATAGTTACACCGGGAACCACTGTGGCATTTGCACTATATCTCTGTCAATAGAGTAGACACATAAAACCGAGAATGTTATGCAGCATACGTTCGTATTGATTGGGCGTGTAGTACCCTATGGATGAATGGATCCTTTTTCCATTGTAGAAGCATGTAATATATTCGAAAATACACTTTCGAGCTTGTTCTCGGGTTTTGAACTTCTCCAGGTAAACGAGCTCTTTTGTGAGTATGCTGTGGAACGATTAGATGCATGCGTTATCGTAGCAATTTCCTTTGCAACCCATGGTACCCTTCATCTTGTATTGTTTCAAACGGACTTGGTAGTCGTGAGAAGCATACTGACTGCCACGATCGGAGTGATGTATCACTTCACCACGCGGTCGTTTCTGGTTGCATGCACGATCCAGCGCCTTTAGGACAAGTTCCTTCGTCATCCGCTCATCCATGTGAAAACCTACGATTTTGCGGCTGTATAAGTCCATGATGCTCGCCGAGATGTTGGGAAGAAAAGAACCAGATTAGGAAAAGAGTTATGGACGTCCTTCAGATGGTCTGGCGCAGGAATTTTATACGCCGTAGTATTTGATGAAAAGTACTTGCTGCATCGAAGCTATAGCAACTGACCCTGCCTCTCGTGGGATCGGAGTTGCTAGTGCACTGCTTAATTATGTGTTTGATCATCTGCCATTCCGTGTTTTTAATTTTTAGCGGTGGCGGATACGAACGCCCGTGCCATTCGATTGTATGAAAAAAATGGCTTCACCGAGTCATGAGCGGTGGTCCCATTGTGAGATAAACGGCGAATGCCGTTTTTTTATTTGCCTTTTGAGCTTTGGACGTTGTGCATCGAGAGACATCAGCGTTGTTTTTTCATTTTTTGGCATTTCCCGTGTTGACAGAAAGTGTTCTATGTTATATGGTTAGTTACATAAGTAATGAACTAGTTAGGCGGTGAAGGTATTGGGGTTATCTATGGATGACAGCCGACCAATTTTTTTACAGATAGCTGAACGGATTGAAGATGACATCATCGAAGGAAGGCTGCCCGAGGAATCGCAGGTACCTTCAACGAATCAGTTCGCATCCTTTTATCAAATCAATCCCGCGACAGCGGCAAAAGGAGTGAATTTGTTGGTTGATCAAGGTATCTTGTACAAAAAGCGGGGGATTGGGATGTTTGTGGCGGAAGGTGCAAGGCAGATGTTAATGGAAAAGCGGAAGGAGCAATTTTTCGAGCAGTATGTGATTACGATGATGCAAGAAGCAGATAAGCTTGGCATTACGGTGGACCAATTAATGGAGATGATTCGGAGAGGAGCGGGTCGCTGATGGAAGATATCGTTGAAATTCGCGGGCTGGAAAAATCATATAGGGATGTATCCGTATTAAAGCACATAAATTGCGCGATTGGGGCGAACAAGATCTATGGATTTTTGGGGAGAAACGGTGCAGGCAAAACGACTTTGATGAAAATGCTTTGCGGCCAATTGCTGCCAACCCAAGGAGAACTAAAAGTATTTGGGGAAAAGCCTTATGAAAATAGACGCGTACTCAGTCAAATCTGCTTCATCAAGGAAAGTCAAAAATATCCGGATGTATTTAAGGTCAAGGATGTATTGGACATTTCGGAATCGATCTTCCCGAATTGGGATAAGGAATACGCTTATTCTCTCATCGAGGAGTTTCAGCTTCCGCTGAAAAGGCGCGTGAAAGCATTATCGAGAGGGATGACGTCATCTGTCGGGATTGTTATCGGATTAGCGAGCCGAGCGCCGCTTACGATATTTGATGAGCCATATCTCGGATTGGATGCTGTAGCCCGCAGTGTATTTTATGATCGGCTGATTGAAGATTACTCTGAGTATCCTCGGACGATCGTGCTTTCCACGCATTTGATCGACGAAGTGAGTAAAATATTAGAGCACGTGATCTTAATCGAGCAAGGAGAAATCTTATGGGATGAGGACGCTGAGAAATTACGAGGCAAAGCGTTTAAGATCATAGGGGACAAAGCAGTTGTGGAAGCTTTTGCTTCAGGTAAAGAAGTTATTGATCGGGAAACCCTGGGGGGAATGGCTTCCCTGACCATTTCCGACGGATTGTCCAAAGAAGAACGTCAAAAAGCGGAAACGGTAGGCATTCAAATCGAGCCTCTATCCCTGCAGCAATTTGTAGTTCAGCTTACACAGTATAAACGAAACAAAGGAGGTGTTTCCTCATGAATCCGATATTATCCGTGATGAAAATTCATTTAAAGGATCGTTGGACTTGGTTCCTTATTCCATGGCTGTTTGTTTTAATGTCCAGTTTTCTTATCAATCTGTTAGTTGGCCATATTATTAACGATCCTGAAGGCTTTGTCACTGGTGGGTTGTCCTCGATCTTTGTTTTTATGCTGATTGCGGGCGGCATTATTGTGACGCAGACCTTCCCATTTGCGATCGGTATGTGTGTAAGGAGAACAGATTATTTTCTCGGTACCGTGGCAACCATAAGCGCTTTTAGCGCCCTTTCGGCTGCTCTATTATCTCTGTTGTCTTGGATAGAAGAGCTGACTGAAGGATGGGGAACGAACATGAGCTACTTTTATCTCCCTTTCCTGGAGGATCTCGGTTGGGTCGGCCTTCCTCTCTTCTTCTTCATACTGCTGCTGAATGCGTTCTTCACTAGTTTCACAATCGCCAGTCTTCATAAAAGATTTGGAAGAAAAGGGATATTTACACTAACGATCGTCTTTCTCCTTATGTCCAGCATAGTAAGCTATCTATTCCTTTATTTTGAATGGTGGGATGAGATTTTTAACTGGATCGTTGATCTTAGCCTCAAAGATGTAACGGTATGGCTGTTCCCGCTGACAGCCCTATATATGCTTCTATCTTATTGGTTACTCAGAAGATCCATGGAATCCTAATAGACTTAAGTTTCGAAGAACAGGCGCTTTATGTGTCTGTTCTTTTTTCGCTGCGCAGGAGCAGGGGACCATAACAAACTTGATGCGAGCGATAAGCAGGCGAAGAAAATATCATTTACTGTCGAATGGTGTCAATGTATAATGGATAAATATCCTATTTATAGGTCTAATGTATGAAGGTGAGCGGGAAGTTTCTTGCATTATACTTATACTTTTGTCGATATTTGAAATAACTTACATACTTGATGGCATTTTAGCATCTCTTTAGCTGATTCAATGAAGACTATATGCTCGTATGCGTGGTTCAATCGATTTATATGTAGTTCAATATAGTCTTTATGAATTGAATTCGCTCAGGGTATTTTCTAGCAACGGGTTTTCAACAGATGAGGAAATCGTAAAAGGAAGTTTAAACAAAGAATACTTTTTTAAGGAGCGAGTGTGTATGCAAGTCTCTCAGCAGGAGCAATATATTGAATTCGGCATTGCGAACGAACATTACAGTATTCCAATTCAAGATGTGTTTGAAATCATTAAAATGCAGGAAATTACCCATATCCCTAATGTTTTTCCTTATGTAAAAGGGGTCATTAATTTACGAGGGAAGATTGTACCCGTTATTAGCTTGCGAAAATTGTTCCGTTTTCCAGAAGTAGATTATACGAAGGCGACACGCATCGTGGTCGTCCATCATCAAGAGGAAGCTGTCGGCATCATTGTAGATCTAGTCAGTAAAGTAACGACCTTCGGAGACATTCAACCGCCGCCGGAGCGGGTGGGAGGAGTTGAAGGGAACTTTTTCACAGGAATCGGCTTAACGAATGATCGTTTGGTCGGTATTTTGAAGCTGGATGAAGTTCTGCTTCACGAGAAGGAGTGAGGCTCCCATGTTATCAGAATATAAAGAAGTGTTTCTTGAGGAGCTTGAGGAACAGCTGCAGCTGATGGATGATGAAATTTTAAAGCTAGAGCAGAATGGGAATTCAGAGCAGATTATCCAAAGCTTATTTCGAGCGGCTCATACCTTGAAGGGGTCTTCCGCTGCGATGGGTTTCGAGGATATGAAGCAATTAACACATGAGATGGAGCATTTATTGGATCAAGTCCGCAGCAAGGCCATTACGATTTCCGATCCGCTGATCGATCTTTTGTTCAAGTCATTAGATGTCCTCAAACAATTAAAGCTGGATATCGAAAGCAATCAGCACGCAGTAACCGATATCACCGATTGTATACGAGAACTCCAATTGTTCAGTGAATTAGCGGGAGCGGATCAGGATGATGCATCCGGCCAATCTAGGCTTCCGTTGGAAAAGCCTCCATTAAATCTTGACATGAAGCTGAAGATTCAAGAAGTAAGAAGACAAGGAAAACAAGTGTATTGGCTGTTCCCTACTCTTTCTGCCGATTGCATCATTAAGGGAGCAAGAGCCTATTTAATTGGGTCGCAGTTAAGCGAACTTGGTGAAGTGCTGCTGGCTTTTCCTGATTTTGAAGATATCGACGAGCAATGTATGGATGCGCTTCAACTCACATTTCTATTTGCGGGCTCTCAGCTTGAGGAAGAACTGCATACGATCATATCGCAATTTACTGAAGTGTCAAAGGTGAGCATAGAAGCATTGGCAGATGAAGAATTTGCATCATCGGCTGCAACAGCTGCGAATACCCAGCATATGAAGCCGTCAGCAGAGAAAGATTCGAAGCAACCGATGAACAAAATGAAATCACAGACGATTCGGGTAAGTGTAGAGCGGTTGGAGCATCTGATGAATTTAGTGGGAGAGCTCGTGATTGATCAGACGCGTATTCATCAAGTTGAACGCATCCAAAGCCGCCGTTTTTCGGATGATACCGTTGAGGAGCTCGGCCAAATTTCAGATCATTTATCCCGAACCATCAGCGATCTGCAGGATAGTGTCATGAAGACGAGAATGCTCCCCATCGAACAGCTGTTTAATCGATTTCCTCGCATGATTCGCGACTTATCGCACAATCTAGACAAAGAAATCGAATTGGTGATTGAAGGAAAAGATACGGAGCTCGACCGGACTTTAATCGAAGAGATCGCAGATCCACTGATTCATCTGATACGAAATGCGGTCGATCATGGGGTTGAACGGCCAGAGGTCAGGGAGCAGATGGAGAAGAGCCGAAAAGGTACCCTTCAAATTAAAGCGGCCCATAAAGATAATCAGGTAGTTATTTATGTAGAGGATGACGGGGCAGGGATTGATCCGGATAAGATGAAGCAGTCCGCAATGAAAAAAGGCGTCATTACCTTTGAAGAAGCCGAGCAAATGAGCGATCGAGAGGCGATTGAGCTCATTTTTCGTCCAGGGTTTTCGACCGCCAGCAAGGTCAGTGATGTGTCTGGACGAGGTGTCGGTATGGATATCGTTAAAAGCCATATCGAGAAGCTGAACGGGATTATCGATATTGATACAAAACTTGGCCGGGGGACACGCTTTAAAATCAAGCTTCCATTGACCCTTGCAATCATCGTTGGACTGCTGGTGAAGCTGCAGGAGCAAACATATATCATTCCGATGAGCAATATCATCGAAATAATCCGTGTCAAGCCTGACGAGTTGCAGCATGTGCGAGGTCAAGAAGTTGTACTTCTGCGAAACCAAGTCATTCCAGTTGTATGGATGCATACGCTTTTTCAACTGCCGAAGAGTGAAGAACAAACCAAGGAAATACCTCTCGTCATCGTCGGATCAGCGGAGAAACGAATGGCACTGGCTGTCGACGCACTGATTGGAAACCAAGAGATCGTCATTAAAAATCTAGGCTCCTATATCGGAAAAGTAGATTATATCGCTGGTGCGACGATACTTGGCGATGGCAGAGTAGCGCTCATTGCAGAAATTCCGTCCATGATGAACACATCCGTTAGGTAATGACATCGAATGAACAACGATTCTGCACCTACTTGTTACATATCAAACAGGCTAAAGCTAAGCTTTAGCCTGTTTTTTGTTTTCCTCTTGACTTCCAGAAGTGAATGATAAATAATACCTATATGAACATATGCTCATATATTATACGGAGGTGACATCGATGGACGCGAAAGAGCATGCATTTTTATCCATTGAAACGGTTGAAGAAGTGTCGCAGATGTTTAAGGCTTTATCCGATCCGACGAGAATACGTATCCTGTATTTACTTTCCCAGGAAGAATGCTCGGTTAATCATATGGCGGAAGTGCTGGAGCTGTCACAATCTGCGGTTTCACATCAGTTGAGCTTTCTGCGTACGCTGAGATTGGTTAAATTTCGAAGACAAGGCACAGCGATGCTGTATTCATGCGACGACAATCACGTCATCTCGCTTCTCAACCAAGCTATCCATCATTCAGAGCATCGGTAGGAGGGGTACCTATGGGTCACGAACACCATTCACATGTTCACGGACATGACCATCATGGTCACTCGCATCACGCAGGACATCATCATCATGTTGATGTCGAAGGCAATAAAAAGGGTTTGTTGATTGCACTATCGATTACCCTTGGCATTATGCTGCTCGAATTTTTCGGAGGGCTGTTCACGAACAGTCTCGCCTTGCTTTCCGACAGCGGTCATATGCTGAGCGATGCGAGTTCTCTCGCACTCAGTTTAATCGCTTTCTGGTATGCCGCCAGGCCAGCATCACCGCAAAAAACGTTTGGTTATTATCGGTTTGAAATATTAGCTGCCCTATTGAACGGGGTGACACTGTTCATCGTTGCCGGTTTCATAGCCTGGGAAGCTTATGAGAGATTTCAGCAGCCACCCGAAGTTGCAAGCGGCACGATGATTTGGATCGCATGCATTGGATTGCTTGCGAATGTGCTGAGCGCTTGGTCTTTGATGCGCAAAGGTGATGTGAATCATAACCTCAATCTTCGGAGTGCGTACCTGCATATCATCGGGGATGCCTTGGGTTCGGTTGGAGCGATTGCCGCAGGGTTCGTCATGTGGCTCTTCGGATGGTACATTGCCGATCCCATCATCAGCATTATTGTTGCAGTTCTGATTCTTAAAGGCGCCTGGAGTGTGATTCGGCATACGATCCATATTTTGATGGAGGGAACTCCTGCCTCCATAGAAAGCGAAGAAGTGAAAGGCCTGCTTCAGCAGCTTGACCAAGTAATCGATGTTCACGATCTTCATATTTGGACGATCACTTCCGGATTTCATTCGCTCAGCTGTCACCTATTAATCGAGGATCATGCCGACAGCCAGCAAATCCTGCAGCAAGCCATTCAACTTCTTGAGAATCAATTTGCTATTCACCATGTAACGATTCAGGTGGAGAACAGCGCGATTCGTCATCATGAATTGAGGGTATAGGAGGAAGAGGATGAAGCACAGATATGATGCAATTGTTATAGGCGCTGGACAGGCAGGACTAGCAGCTGGCTATCATTTGAAGAAAAAGAATAGGCATTTTTTAATTATAGATCAAGCTGAGCAAGCGGGAGACAGCTGGAGGAACCGATATGACACATTACAGCTCTTTACACCAAGATGGTACAGCTCCTTACCCGGACTGTCTTTGCTGGGGGACCCGGGTGGGTATCCATGTAAAGACGAGATGGCTCAGTATTTTCAGAACTATGCTGAATTTTTTCAATTACCGATCCAATTCAAGACAACCGTAACATCTCTCACAAAGGTTGACGAAGAATTTTTTATACAGACGGCACAGGGAGAAGAATATACGGCTTCCCAAGTGATTGTCGCCACGGGAGCGTTCCATAAGCCATTTATACCAGAATTTGCGAAGGTAGTTCCCGAACAAATGAAGCAGCTTCATTCTTCAATACCGAAATGCTTCAAATTTAATCGAAGGTCCGGTTCTAGTGGTGGGAGCAGGCAATTCCGGCGTACAAATTGCAGCAGAGCTTGCGAAGGGCAGGGATGTGTACTTATCAGCTGGACATCCACTAAGGTATATGCCTTTAGAGTTGCTGGGTAAAAGTATTTTTTGGTGGTTCCATAAGACGGGGGTGTTAAAGGCTTCTCCTCAAAGTATGCTCGGTTTGAAGCTGCAAAAGCGAGGAGATCCTATCTTCGGATACACGCCAAAGCAACTCATAAAGAGCGGTCAAATTAAATTAAAGCCAAGAACCATTTTATTGGATTCAAGCGGGGCGCATTTTTCGGACGGGACGAGCATTCGTGTGGGCAATCTTATTTTGGCTACGGGATTTGCAGCTGATTATCGTATCATTGAAATTTCTGGCGCGTTAGACAAAAGTGGACGACCTATTCATCATCAAGGGATGAGCCTGGTTCAAGGTTTGTTTTATTTAGGGATGCCTTGGATGAGGTCTAGAGCATCGGCACTAATAGGCGGAATTGGGGAAGATGCTGCATTTTTAGCACAACATTGGTGAGCTTCAAAATAAAGGATATGCAGCATACCGAATTTGAAGATGGATCCTATGTGATCCTTTTTTATGGAGAAAGCATCAAGTGAAAAATGAATGATCATTTTGGGGTTGAAAAAAATAGAAAACTATATTATCTTTAATTTAAGATATTTAACTTAAAAATGAGTTCTATGGATCAACTGCAAAGGGAAGGATAGAGAGGGAGTGGACGTATGAATGATTTTACTCAAGTGATTAAAGAACGGAGATCAGCGAATAAATTCATGACAGGAATAGAAATTGCGGATCACGAACTGAATGATATTTTTGAGCTCGTCAAATTTGCACCTTCCGCATATAACCTGCAGCATGCGCATTACATCGTTGTAAGAGACGCAGGCATGAAGCAGAAAATATATGAAGCTGCGAACAAGCAGTATAAAGTGCTGTCGGCATCGGCTGCAATCATTGTACTCGGCCACAAAGATGCTCATATGGATGCCGCATGGATTAATGAGGGCCAATTAAATCTTGGGATCATGAATCAACAAGAATATGACCATGCCGTTGCATCGACCATCGCCTTTTACGAAGAAAGAGGCGAGAATTTTAAACACGAGGAAGCCGTCCGCAACGCCTCGCTTTCCGCTATGCTGTTCATGCTGGCCGCTAAACATAAGGGGTGGGACACCTGCCCGATGATTGGATTCGATCCCGAGCAAATATGTGAGGTATTGAACATTCCCGATCGATATGTTCCGGCCCTGCTCATTACGTTAGGAAAAGAAGATGTATCGAGTCAAAGACTTCGCGGCTATCGCAAGCCGGTGGGAGAGTTTGTCACATTTGATTCATTTTAATTGAACCACGATAAAAATCATAATGAAAGAAGGCTATTCGATGAAACATCAAACCGCTGGAATCCACCATATTACCGCATTCGTGAGAAATGCACAGGACAATGTTGATTTTTACGCTGGTGTACTCGGACTGAGACTCGTTAAAAAAACGATTAACTTCGATGAGCCGGAAGTATACCATCTCTATTTTGGCAATGAAATCGGAAGTCCAGGCACGGCTATCACCTTTTTTCCGTGGCAGCATGGCCGGAAAGGAAGAGTCGGGGGCGGACAAGTCGGTTATACCACCTTCCTCGTTCCATCCGGAGCGCTTAGCTTCTGGGAGAATCGGTTAACGAAATTGAACGTTCCGTTCCAGCATCATCATCGGTTCGGCGAGACGTTCCTTCGCTTCGAGGATACGGATGGGCTGCAGCTAGAAATCGTGGCTCGGGAAGAAGGCGTACTCAGCAAATGGTCCTTCGGCGGTGTACCGGCAGACATGGCAATTAAAGGTTTCGGAGGTGCCCTGCTGTACAGCATAGCGCCGGAGAAGACCATACGCGTCCTGGAGGATGTACTCGGATTGGAGCGGCAAGGGGAAGAAGACGGTGTGATTCGATTCCGCAGTGCTGGTGACCTGGGGAACATCATTGATCTCGCTGCAAACCCTGTGCCATCCGGCAGCGGAGGGACGGGAACAGTCCATCATATTGCATGGCGTGCGAAAGATCATGAAGACCATCAGAGATGGCGGGAAAATGTCCGAGCCCATGGATTGAGTCCTACCCCGATCGTGGATCGGCAGTACTTCAATGCGATTTATTTCCGTGAAGGAGGTGGCATTTTATTCGAAATTGCCACCGATCCTCCAGGCTTCGAATTGGATGAACCTTTTGATGCACTCGGTCAGGAGCTAAAGCTGCCCGAGTGGTTCGAACCGCATCGCGCTCTGATTGAGAAAGGCTTGTCTCCCATTGAGGTTCGTGTGTTAAAGGAGGATATGGAATGAAGCACATTTTTCAAAAAGGCTCTAATGAAAATGAGCGAACATTGCTGCTGCTCCATGGAACAGGCGGAACAGAGAATGATCTCCTTCCCATTGCACCTATGATCGATCCGTCGGCATCCGTATTAAGTGTACGCGGCAGCGTGCTGGAAAACGGGATGCCCCGATTCTTTAGACGCCTTGCCGAAGGGGTGTTCGATGAAGAAGATCTTCTGCTGCGTACGAAGGAGCTTCACGAATTTCTCGATCAAGCCTCGGAACAGTATGGATTCGCACGGAATCGGATCGTAGCCGTTGGTTATTCGAACGGTGCGAATATCGCTGGAAGCCTGCTTTTTCACTATAAGGATTCACTGCATGGAGCAGTACTCCATCATCCGATGGTTCCTCGGAGAGGATTAAAATTGCCGGATCTAAGTCAAATCCCTGTGTTCATAGGAGCGGGAGGCAATGATCCGATCTGCTCCCCGGAAGAGATGAGTGAATTGGAGAACCTTCTTAAAAGTGCTGGTGCTTCCGTCACTGTCCATTGGGAATCGCATGGCCATCAGCTTACGAGAACGGAAGTGGATGCAGCAGCAGAATGGTATCGCAACCTGTTTCCAGCTAGCTCATGAGCATAATTTAACTCATTGAAATGATGCAGTATCCTGCCCTGGGATACTGCTTTTTTGTATTCGCCGATGCCACCGTGTTAGCAGTGTATTAGCATTACAGTTAGTCGTCTTTAAAAAGCTCTTGTTCGTTTTTGATAACGTACAAGAGCTTTTTCTAATACATATTTTGGTGCGAATTTTGAAAACCTAAACCGGATTAATAATGGGCGAGAGAGGTGCTTGTAAAGTGGACAGGACGAAAGGCGCATCCAAGCCGGGGGGACGCTGTCATGGCTGGGTTTAGCACTCCTCGGACTCGGCTTTACAACAGGAACTGGCTTTTTTCTAGGAGTCAGCATCGCTGTGGAGAAAACGGGCTTTTCCGTATTGCTGCTGTTTATCCTTGCTGCTGCGGGAACGTATTTCGTCTATGACGCATTGGCACGTATGATTGCGCAGCATGCAGAACAAGGCAGCTTCAAAGCTTATTCCAAAAATGCATTTGGCCATTGGGCAGGATTTAATCACGGATGGATGTATTGGCTGTCTGAGATGCTGATTCTCGGCAGTCAGTTGATGGCCATCGGATTGTTTACTCGTTTTTGGTTTGACCAGGTGCCATTATGGATTTTTTCTGCAGGGTACGCAGTCCTAGGTGTGGTCGTCGTTTTCCTTGGCACGAAAGTGTTCGAGAAGGCTGAGAATATATTTGCAGTCCTTAAAATTACGGCGATCGTTATGTTCATTGGGCTATCAATTTTGGTCATGACCGGAGTCTTAAGCAAGACGCACGACCATATGCATACACCGAGTGGGGCAGGGGAGTGGTTCACACAAGGCCCGATGGGAATGTGGACCGCATTTCTGTACGTCTTTTTTGCGTTCTCAGGCATTGAGGTGATGGGTCTCATGGCCACCCATTTGAAAAATCCGAAAGACGCTCCAAAATCAGGCAAAGCCATGATTATTACCATCACTTTGCTCTATATTGCCTCGATCTCTCTTGCCATGCTGTTGGCGCCTTTGAAACGGTTTAATCCTAACGAAAGTCCATTTGTGACGTCTTTGAAAGATATTGATTTCATGCTGATTGTACATATTTTTAACGGGGTATTGATTATTGCCGGCTTTTCCAGTCTTGTCGCCTCTCTCTTCTCCGTGACCCAAATCATGCACAAAATAGCAGTAGACGGCGATGCTCCACACATTTTAACGAGAAAAACGAAGCGAGGACTGCCGATCGCATCACTCGTTCTAACGGTAAGCGGCATGATCGTGAGTATTCTTATCGCATTGCTTCTGCCCAAAAAGGTGTATGAGTACATCACGACCGCGGGAGGTTTAATGCTGCTTTATACATGGCTTTTCATCGTGTTTTCATCTCGAAAACTGTTGAAAATGAGCGTATGGGGACATGTGAAGTCGTTTGCTGCGATTGTGTTGGTGCTTGCAGCCGCTTCAGGAACCGTATTCGATCGAACAAGCCGCCCCGGTTTCTTCGCCAGTTTAATACTCGTGCTCGTGATCGGTATTATTACCTTCATCCTCCGAAAACGGTGGAAAGGGGAACGTCCTAACAAACCTATTTAAAAATAGAAGCTTTCCGGCTTGGCAGCCAAAATAAATACCAAAGCCGATTAAGGAAAGCCCCGCGACCCTGGAAATGAAGACCAGGACCCCGTCACGTATGTATTTTTGGAATACGGTGGCGACGCCAGCCATCGTCAAATCCCACAGCATTAAACCGACAAATATACCCGAGCTGTAAAGGAGAAGATCCCATGCTCCGTATTGTTCAGCGGTTTTCGCCAAAATCGAGCCGTAAATGCCCAGCCAGAATAATATGCTGAGCGGATTGGAGAGCGTCATGAAAAATCCGGAGGTGAAAGATTTTAGCTTCGATTCCTGCATGCTTCGATAGCCAGCGGCATGCTTAAGCTGCTTCGCACTAATGATGCTCTCTAGTCCGGAATACATGAGTACAAAGCAGCCGAAAAGCCATAGAAATGTTTTCATAAACGGCGTGCTTAAGAAATGGGCGGAACCGAAGTAGATGAGCAGCATAAATACCGCATCGGCGACCATTGCCCCCAATCAGACCAGCCATGCGTGAACAAAGCCAAATTTCATTCCCTTGTCCAGCTGAGCTGCGTTCACAGGCCCGATCGGAGCAGATAGAGACAACCCGAGGATAATATAGCTCAAAAAAGTGTTCATCGATGAACGGGGCACCTCACTTCTCCTTTAATCCAATACTTGTACATGTTTATGGAGACAGGCATCCCAGTAGAACATCAAAAGGGAGAATATTAACAGCTTATATTTTCTTGAATTTGGTTAAAAAGGGAGTCAACATTCTCGTGAATCCGACATAGAGATAATTAGGACCATCTTTACAGATCGTCTGATCGAGGGTGAAAGGGGGCCGTTCTTTTAAATTTAAGACATGTCATATAAAAAACACAAAATTACGTAAGCGCTGTCATTATCTTTGACTATGACGGAGGGATCACTATGAGGTTCAAAACAGTAACCATCATGATCTGTGCATTCGTACTGGCTTTTTCGTTGTTGGCCGCATGCAGCAACAACAATAACAATACTTCAAATCCGCCGGAAAATGGGAATACAGGCACAAATCAGAACTCGCCTGACTCTACAGATCCGGGCGGCGATCAGCCTACAGCAGAAGCGACGTCACGCAATGAAACGCTATATGTTAACGGAATTCAATGGGGACCGCCCACGAATTTCAACTTGATAAGCGGCAACCCGGCTTTTCCCATCAATTACGGCAATTCTCGTGAACTGATTTATGAAACGCTGTTCATGATCAATATGCTGGACGGCAATTTGGAACCCTTGCTGGGTACCGAGTATTCCTGGTCCGACGATTTAACGCTCCATATCGAATTAAATCCGGATGCCAAATGGAATGACGGCACCCCGTTCACTTCGGATGACGTCGTATACACGTATAAGCTCGCCGATAAGTATGAAATCAACTGGACCAGCTATTGGGATTATATCTCAGATGTGACTGCTGACGGCCCGCACGCCGTGAACATCCTTCTGAACCCGGATAACCCCAACAAGCTGACCGTTCTTGAAAGCATTGAATTGATTCCAATGCTGCCAAAGCATATTTGGGAAGCGATCGAGCAAAAGCATAGTGGCGACTTGGCCGAAATCCGCAAGGAGGTCAATCCAGATCCTGTAGGGACCGGACCTTATAAAATGTATTACTATAATGATCAAAAAATTACACTTATTCGCGATGATAACTATTGGGGACAATCTTTATTTGGCGGACTGCCGGCACCCAAGTACATTACTCATGTAATCTACAAGGATAATGCAGCTGGCGACCTTGCTTTCAAAAATGGAGAAGTCGACGTTTCCCAGCAATTTATTCCGCAAGTATGGAAGATGTGGGAAGATGGCGCACCTGTAAAGACGTATTTAGAGGAGGAGCCGTATTACTTGGCCGGTTCGATGCCTTCGATCTTCTTTAACATGTCAGAGCCGGGACTCGACAACGCAGATGTTCGCAGAGCGATCGCCATGGCTATTGATTATGACAAAATATCAGAGCTCGCCATGAGCGGCTATTCGGATACATTGAAGCCTTCGCTCACCCTAAATACTCCGGCAGAAATGAAATATATTGAAGAGGATGAAATCAAATCATTACAGTGGACGACCGATGTGGAGGCGGCTAATCAGCTGCTCGATGACATTGGAGCAGAGAAAGGCGGCGACGGCATTCGTGTATTGAACGGGGTAAGACTCGGTCCTTACGATATTGAAGCGCCATATGGCTGGTCTGACTGGAACGCCGCACTGGAAATTGTCGCTCAGAACGCGAAGGCGATCGGTATTGAGATTCGTACGAAGTTCCCGGAAGCCCCGGTATGGACCAATGATCTTCAGACTGGTAAGTTCGACATTATCATGAATACACCTGCCGGTAATGTCAGCCCAAGCCAGCCTTGGAACCGCGCGAGAACCATTATGTACTCCAAAGGTGTAGCTCCTCTCGGGGAAATGGCATTCTGGAACTGGGGACGTTATCAGAATGACAGAGCTGACGAAATTATCGATCAAATTCCAACCGTTACAGACGAAGCACAATTGAAAACGCTTTACACGGAACTCACGAAAATATGGCTCACGGACATTCCATCCATTCCGCTGATGTATCGTCCATGGGTGTTCTATACCGTTAACGAATCAGTATGGAAAGGATTTCCGGTGGAAGGGGATGGAAGCAATACTCCACCGCAAATCGCGATGGACGGTGCGGGCATCAAAGCGCTGTATCAAATTCACAACTAACGTCTGAGGAAAGAATTGCATGATGATGGGCCTATATTGGCAGTTGACCAATAATAGGCCCTAATTTAACCGCAGCGATTCGGAGGTGTGATGTGTCTTGAGTCCATATGCACGTTATTTCGTGAAAAAATTTTTTTGGTATTTCCTCACGTTAGTGATTGCTGTCATTCTCAATTTTCTTCTTCCAAGACTCATCGAAGGCAACCCCGTCAGCATAGTGGCTTCGCAAGTTTCTGCGGGGATGACAGACAGTGATTCGATTAAGAAGGTATATGAGAATTTTATGGAAGAGTTTGGCGTCGACAAGCCCATGATTGCTCAGTTTTTCATTTATGTGAAGAATCTGTTCATGGGAGACTTGGGAACCTCCTTCGGCTTATATCCGAAAAAGGTGACCGATATACTTGCATCTGCCGTACCTTGGACACTAGGGCTGCAGCTTCCCGCAATCCTCGTCGGATGGATTCTGGGCAATGCACTAGGCGCTTTGGCGGCGTACCGAAAAGGTGTTTTCGATAAAGCGATTTTTCCTGTAGCACTGTTTATCAACTCCATACCGTTCTTCACGTTGGCGATCATGATGCTCTACTTGTTCGCGATCACGCTGAATTGGTTCCCGGCCCATGGAGGATACGACTTCCAGATGATTCCACAGTTCAATCTGGAGTTTATCGGGTCTGTACTTCGGCATCATACGCTGCCGTTCTTATCGATCGTGCTGGTCACCATCGGAGGGCAGGCCATCGGGATGAGAGAAATGTCGATCTATGAACTCAATTCCGATTACGTGCTGTACAGCAAGCTTCTCGGCATTCGAGATTCGAAGGTGGCCAGGTATGTGTTCAAGAATGCAATGCTGCCGCAAATTACCGGTTTAGCTTTATCGATCGGTACGATGGTCGGTGGTTCACTGATCTGTGAAATCGTATTTAGCTACCCCGGCATCGGAACGACGTTGTTCTCAGCCATAAGGCAGCTGGATTATCCACTGATCTCAGGCTGCACGCTGCTGATTGCGATTTGCGTACTGCTCGCTAACTTTACGATTGAAATGATCTACGGCATCGTAGACCCTAGAATAAAGGCCTCGCAAATGGAGGATCAGTGATATGAACCATAACGCGCGAATTTTGCTGAAGTCTCCCAAGTTTGTCATTGGCGCAAGCACCTTCCTGCTGATGCTGTTGTTCGTTTATATTTATCCTTGGATCAACAAGAATGATCCCTTAGAAATGATTGCCTTAGCCTTCCAGCCGCCAAGCGGTGACTTATGGCTCGGCTCGGACAATTTCGGCCGTGATTTATTTCTAGAGCTGGTGTACGGCATTCGAACCTCGATTGAAGTTGGACTTATTGCTGGTATTGTCGCCACCGCCATAGGACTGATTATCGGTTTGGCTTCTGGATATATCGGCGGACTCGTTGATAACATTTTAACCGCAATTACGAATATGTTCATCGTGATTCCATCCTTCATCATATTAATTCTCATTTCCGTAAGCATTAATTCCCGCAGCTCGATGGTCGTGGCGATGATCATTGGACTCACGAGCTGGCCGTGGACGGCCAGAGCGGTTAGAGCGCAGACCACCTCGCTAAGAAACCGCGATCACGTTCATATCGCAAAAATATCCGGCCACAGCACACCCAGAATACTCATCTTCGAAATTCTTCCCTATATCGCATCCTATGTGGTTATGGCATTCATTCTTCAGGTAGCCTCAGGTATTTTATCGGAAGCATCCATCTCCATGCTGGGCCTAGGTCCGTACAATACCATTTCGCTCGGCATCATCATGAACTGGGCGCTCGTCTTTGAAGCACCTGTCGCCGGGGCTTGGTGGGCTTTCATCCCTGCGGCATTCGCGATTGCGATTATCACGTTCTCCTTGTATTTAATCAATACCGGGATGGATGAAATATTCAATCCGAAGATAAGGAGCTAGCTATGGGCGAATATATTTTAGAAGTTAAAGGACTGAAGACGTATTATCGGACTCGTCTAAAAGAAAATGTATATGCGGTGGATGGCGTAGACTTCGTATTGGAGAAAGGGAAAACACTCGGCATCGCCGGTGAATCGGGCTGCGGGAAGTCGACGCTGGCACTAAGCTTAATGGGCTTTTATTTTCCGCCATTGTTTTATCACAGCGGCTCGATCGTTGTGAATGGCATCGATGTGATGAAGCTGAGCAAGGAGCAGCTCCGCAAGAAGATTCTCGGCAGAGAAATTTCATATATTCCGCAGGCGGCGATGAATGCGCTGAATCCGACCCTGAAAATCATTCATTTCATTGAAGACATGATGAAGGAGCACAGGCCGGAACTGAGCAAGAAGCAGGTATGGCAGATGGCGGCGGAGAGGTTTGAAACGCTGAATTTATCGCCGAACGTTTTAAACTCGTATCCGAATGAGCTGTCCGGGGGAATGAAGCAGAGAACGGTGATCGCGATTTCAACGATCTTAAATCCGAAGGTACTCATCGCCGATGAACCGACCTCTGCACTGGATGTGACTTCCCAGAAGGCGGTTATCAAGCTGCTTAAAGAACTGCTCAAGAAGGAATTTATTCAGTCGCTGGTGTTCATCACTCATGAGCTGCCACTGCTGTATCATGTGACGGATGACATTATGGTCATGTATGCCGGCGAAATCGTTGAACGAGGGACGGCGCATCAAATGATTTTCGATCCGATCCATCCCTATACGAAGAAGTTGATGGGCTCGATCATCGTACCTGAGGAAGGAATGAAGGCGCATAAGCTCGCTGCGATCCCTGGCGCACCGCCGAATTTGAAGAACGTTCCGCCGGGCTGTCGATTTGCTGATCGATGCGAGTATGCAGCGGACCCTTGCAGGCAGGGGAAGGTAGAGAACAAAATCGTCGGGGAAAGGATTTACCGTTGCATGATTGAGCCCGACACGTTGAAGGAGTTGTATGCACGTGAACAAACGTGAAGTGCTTCTCAAGGGAACGAATGTAACGAAGGTTTTCGGACATGGAAAAAAGAAAACGATCGCAGTGTCTGAGGTGGATTTTGCTTTTCATCGCGGAGAAATCATCTCGATTGTGGGGGAGAGCGGGAGCGGTAAAACAACATTGGCAAAAATGATGATGGGCCTGCTCAAGGAGACGAGCGGAAATATTGAATATCTTGGAAAACCGAGGCAGCTCAAGACTTACGCGCAGCGGAAAGCTTACTGGAAAGATATTCAGGCGATATTTCAGGACCCTTTCTCATCCTTCAATATTTTCCACAAGGTAGAGAAGCTGCTGAAAGACTGCATTAAGCTGCAGGGGCTCAAGCTCTCGAAGAAGGAGCAATTCGAGAAAATGAAGGAAGCATGTTCGTTCGTTAATTTGAAGTTTGAGGAGCTGTACAACAAATATCCTTTCGAGCTGTCCGGCGGACAGATGCAGCGGCTGATGATCGCACGGATCTTTATGCTCCATCCGAAGATCTTAATTGCCGACGAGCCAACCTCGATGATCGACGCCTGCTCGCGTTCGACGATTCTGGATATGCTGCTTAAGCTGAGAGATGAGAACCAAATGACGATCATCTTCATTACACACGATGTTGGCCTTGCCTATTATGTTAGTGATACATTGTACATTATGGAGAAAGGTAAAATCGTGGAAAGCGGACCGGCGGAAGAGATTATCATAAGTCCGAGGCACCTTTACACGAAGCAGTTGATCTCGGATGTGCCAAAGATTCATGAGGAGTGGAATTTAGCGTAGCATAGTTACTGAAGAAGCGTAACGGCAGTCGGCTGTGCGCTTCTTTTTGCGGGGACGTCCATTATGTTAAAATAATGAATAAAAAGAACTTGGAGCTGTAACCATGAAGAAAAGTAATACGCTTATCGCGACAATCCTTTTAGCTGGTTTATTTGTCACAATGTCTGCCTGCAGCAATGCTTCTGATGATACTAGTTCCATGAATCTACAGGCTGAAGAACGTGATAACAAATCAGAAAATACGAATGATTCTTCTCCATTGAATGATTCAACTACGGATAGTAGTCCGACAGAACCCATAAATGATACGATGAAAAATGAAAATATCCTGGAAGACAACATAACAAAAATAGAGGGTAGAAAAAGAGAGTTTTTAGATAAATTAGATCAAATCCAAAAAGAGCTTGATGCTTTGCCAGAAAAGAAAGATTCCGATCAAGGTGTAACAGGTGCGATGAAGAGCTACTACGGAATTTCCTACGAAACGTATGACAAAGCTTTAAATGAGATTTATGCCCTGCTAAAAGAAAAATTGTCATCAGAAACCATGGAAAATTTACGAACAAAGCAATTAAAGTGGATTGAAGAAAAAGAAGAAAAGGCGATAAAAGCTGCTGAGGAGTTTAAAGGCGGGACTTTTGAAAATGTTGCTTATTACATCTCTCTATACGAATCCACCAAAGAAAAATGTTATGAATTAGTTCATGAGTACATGACAGACCCGAATATAAAAGATGACAGTACAAAACACATTATAATTCGGCAGTGAATTGTAATGTGTTTTTCTTTATGTATCCATCATTTGCACCTCTTAAAAGAACGGACATGGCTGTTGGTTTCGATGGCTGCAAGCATGATATAATGGGAAACATCAACGAAATCGAAACGAAGAAGGATGATGTAGTGTGAATCAGCAATACGAAATGGTTAAACAATTCCACCGCGTGTTTCGCTCGCCTTATGCAGAGCGCCCACAGCTGCTTGACCGAGGAACCATATCGGAGAAAGACGAGTCGATGCTTCAGTCGTTGGAACAATTCGTGAAAGAAATGAAGGTTTCATCGATAGAAGGAAACGGAGGAAGAATGCTGGCAAGAACGTCCTGGATGCTGGAGGAACTCTGCGAGTTTACCAGAGCCGAAACGATAGAGGACCAAGCGGATGCACTCATTGACTTAATTTATTTCGCTATGGGCACTTTTGTCGAGATGGGTGTTCGGCCGGAAAAATTGTTTGAAATCGTCAATGAAGCGAATATGAGTAAGCTGTGGCCGGACGGGGAACCCCACTTTAATGAGCAGGGCAAAATCGTCAAACCAGAAGGCTGGCAGCCGCCGGAAGAAAAATTGGCTGAAGAGATTAGAAGACAATTGAAAGAGCAGGCACCGGTATAAATCGTGAGGTCTATTTATAAATTCGTAAATACAACCATGTTACAGCTCCTACCGTTGTCACGAGCAGAAGCAGGATGAAGATTGCATAACCGATTTTGGTTTTAGTCTCTGTGTATTTGTCATAAAAGCTGGGTCGTTGAAATGAAAAGCCATTCCACAGCTCATTTACTAAGTTCAGGAAGACGAGAGCAAAGTTTCTCACCAGCCTCATTCATTACACCACCTTAGAATATATATAGTTGGATTATAGCATGATTATCCATTTTAGACCAATATTTGTATTCAAGACGTAAATCCGCATCAGATGAGGATGTTATGTATTCTTATCGATCGCTGCAGCCAGGTGATCCGAATACGAAAGGGTTATTGTTTTATAAAAAACATGGTTATCATCCGATTGACATGATCAAGTCCAAATTCGTGTGTAAATTCCCTCAGCTAGATGGGGCTACATAATGCGAGTCACTTTGGCATCGGATTTTGGCCGATCCTTGCGCCATTCCATGTACTCGGTCATGTCGAGATACTTC
>NZ_JBHSQV010000144.1:0-21329 GCF_042658665.1 Marinicrinis lubricantis | reverse complement strand
CTTATACCTTGTAGACGAAATTCGTTCTACCGGGCATCCTGTTGCCTTCTTTAGACTCAAGTGTTCTTGGCCCCCGCTTTGTTCCAGCGACAACGGTAATACGAGGAAATACGGCTTTCACAGAAAAGAGCAGCAAGTGGATCAGACAACAGAACATTTCGATCATCGGAAGTGGTGGTTGGAACAGAAGAAGTTTGTCTACCAATCCGCCATCGAAACCTTTCAACTCGAACCGATTGCTGATCCTTACGATTACATCCAAGAGCTCCGCGCGGAAAGAAGCACCAGAATCGTCCTTGAAACAAAAGATGGACTGGGGGTCATCCCACTTGGAACCATTCAACCTAAAGAGCGCTATGTTCCGCACCCATGGAGCAGTGGGGAAATTCTATATCAGGAGATAGATGAACTGGAGTCTTTTCTGGGCTCAGCAGCTGCAGAAACAATATTATCCTTTGTGCGGGATTACCAAGCTCAGTACATCATGCACTTGAAATCGCTCCAAATCGTATGTGATAAGCTGGAACAGATGGGCTTAGGTGCGGAAGCGCAGAGGTTGATGAATTGTACACATATTCTATGATTCGCTTATGCGAGCATAAAGAGAAGTGCCCAGCGAAGGCACTTCTCTTTTCGAATTGGCGGATTAAGATACTACCGCATCTTCCATTTTTACCAAGCGTGGTTTCACCCGGTCCAGCACCGATGGCTCCACGCCCTTAGCCAATAAATACTGCTCTACGCTTTGGTGATGAGCTACAAGATGCTCGTAGGCTTTAACGATGTAATCTCGGTGCGAGTACAGAAATGACGTTGGAATATGATCGAACACGATTTCTTGCTTCTGCACGGACTCTAAGCAGGAATAAGTAACTTCATAATTGGAGACGATATCTTTCTGCGCTACGCCTGCCAGTCCGAGCAGCAGCATCGCTAATACCCCGGTGCGGTCTTTTCCTGCTTGGCAGTGGAACAGAACGCAGCCTTCTGGTGCATCGGCAATCGTATCGAAGATACGCTTAACGGCAGCATGATGATCTAACAATTCAATGTAGAAATCGCCAATGAACGCATCTTCCGCTGGACGTTCCATCTCAGAGACTTGACGTGTAATCAGAGGAATATTGTGATACGTACAAAATGACTCTCCCGCAAGCGGATTGGGATGGGTCTGCATTTCATCTTCTCCGCGTAAATCAATGACGGTCGTTACCCCATATTCTTTTAAAAATTGCTTGTCCTCTTGTGTCATTCGGCTCATATCGCTGGATCGTAAAAAACGATGCCACTCCGTTTGTTGGCCTCTGCTTGTACTGTATCCCCCGAGCTCTCGGCAATTTTCGATACCTTCCAGCGGCAGGCGAACCCAATGCAATTTCGCATTTTTCTTCATCCATGATTCCTCCTTATCGACTGCATCCTAATTTAATTTTGTATTTCAGCTTCGTCGAGGCCAGCTCAATGACAATCTTAAGCAGGCAGATCATGATGATGGCGTCGTTTGAGCATCGCTTTCATTTGGTTAGCCTAACATTCAATATACTAAACTCGTGTTAAGCGAATATTTGTTGTATGTAAAACTTATAGACAAATATTTATCAACAAAATCAAATGAACATGATGAGGAAGCATCAATATACGCAAATACGTTACACCATCAACACATCCGCCAAAAGGAGTGTTAGTGTTTTTTTGCGGCCTTTTCAGATCCTGCATAAGTGTTATATTTTCCTTCGGTGCGAACACGTGGGGAAGACGATTCGACCAAATGTTCTTGCACTCTCTTTGCACTATTTTAGCCGTACTTCGCAGCAGAAAATGCAAAAATGGACAATTGAATTGCAAAGGATGCTGTGGGTAAGATGTGTTCAAAGGAGGTGAGCAGAAGGTGAAGTGATGACCATCTAACATCTTGTAAACGATTACATTAGATGTTCAATGCAGCGGAAATTGGACTGGGGAACATCAGGCATAGCAGTTTCAAACGTTGATCTTTGAAAAAACAATGGATGGAGGTACGGCATGAAGAAAATATTGCCTTTATTTCTAATGATTGTTCTATGCTTTTCTGTTTTCCCTCCTAACACATCTACGGTGAGCGCAGCATACAACGAGCTTCCAGCATTCCCCGGAGCTGAGGGCTTCGGTTATGCAGCGAAGGGAGGCCGCGGCGGTGAAGTGTATCATGTCACCAGCTATGAGCTGACGGGTCCGGGAACGTTCCACGACGCGCTAATGACGGCTGGCGATACGCCGCGCACGATCGTTTTTGACATCTCGGGCGAGATCACAATACCGCGCATCGTCGTGCGGAATAAGTCCAACATTACGATTGCGGGTCAAACCGCACCTGGAGACGGGGTTACAATCAAGGGGCACAACATTCGCTTCATTGATTGCAACGATATCGTTATTCGCTACATGCGTTTCCGCATCGGTATGCACGACTTCAAAGACGATACGATGTATTTCGAAAACTGCCAAAACGTAATCATTGATCACTCCACCTTCTCATGGGGAACGGATGAGGTTTTATCGATACTCAGTAAAGATTACGAGAATCCAAAATCCAAAAACATCACAGTACAATGGTCGATCATTTCAGAAGGTCTCCTGACGCATTCCATGGGCGGGCTGATCGAAATGAATACGATCACCATGCATCATAACCTCTATGCGCACAACAATGACAGGAATCCAAAAACCAAAGGTCAGATTGATTTCGTCAACAATATCGTATACAACTGGGGAGACTATCCGTATGTGGCTGGCGGCGAATCTGGTACGAAAGGCTACGGCAATGTTGTCGGCAACTATTTCATCGCCGGTAAAAATTCTAAAAATCCCGAATATGCAGTTGTACGCGGGAATGAAAACTACAGCTTGTATCTCCACAATAACCGCATCGACAGCAACAAGAACGGAGTATTGGATGGTACAGATACCGGCGCTGGCATGATGGAAGAAGCAAGGCCAAGCGTATTGGTGCCTGAGCGCTTCGCATATCCTCCGGTACATACCCAAGAACCGGAAGTGGCTTATGAATATGTGCTTGAACATGCGGGTGCGTCCTTAGTCAGAGATCTCATCGATGAACGCACGATGGACGGCGTGAAATATCAATATGGCGTCATTATTGGTGACGAAAATGATATGGGTGGATATGCTCCACTGAAGCAGGCGACGGCTCCTGCAGACACGGATCGGGACGGTATGCCTGATGCGTGGGAGGAAGCGAACGGACTCGATCCAAATGATCCATCCGACCGCAATGGGGACCGCAACGGAGACGGATATACGAACCTCGAGGATTATCTGAATGAACTCGCTGCTCCAGGTTTCCCTGAAGAATATCCTATGGAGCCGATTCCATGGTCTGGTCCAGTCTTCACTCCACCTCAGCCTGAACCACAGCCGGAACCGAATGAGCCGGAACCTGGACTGGATATTATTGCTCCGATGTATGGGGATATCATCAGAAGCGCGGTGGTTAATGATAACAGCAGCAGCGGGCTCGATAATGCGAAGGATTGGTCGATACAACAAAATCTGCAGCCGGGCGATTTGGTAGCGGGCGACAGGCAGTATCAATTCGTGTCCATACAGGAACATGTGAAAGGCTTGGAATATGTGCGTTCTGCGGTTGACTCGAGAAGCGCTACGAACGACGATGTGCTGTCCTTCTATCTAGCTGCGGATGCGGATGTATACGTGGCACTCGATACGAGAGTATCACCGGCTTCGTGGCTGACCTCGGCGTATGAAGATACAGGGGAGTACATTGAGGATACGCAGCCTGTGCAGTTCCAACTGTATAAAAGGCATTATGATGCAGGCTCCTATGTGGTGACGGGAAAGAACAATAACTCCAAACGCATGAACTACTTTGTCATCGTGAAGCAGACGAATTCGCAAGAAGCACCTCCGGCGGAACGTCCTTCAGGACTTGCGGCGAATTTATCGGACGGTGGATCTGTGACGCTGGATTGGGCGCCGGTATCTGGAGCAGAGACGTATTTCGTTTACCGCAGCTCTTCGAATGATCCAAGCCAAAGAATTATCGCGAGCACGGCTGTGCCGATGCTTGTCGATTCAAACACTGAACTCGGGGTGACCTACGAATATCATGTATCTGCGGTGAACGGCGGAGGAGAGTCTCTTCCTTCTGATCCGGCAGAAGTGTTCAACTATGATCCGAATGTGCCTGCTCCTGCAACACCACAAGGACTCCATATTCCTGTAACGCGCAGCATGAGTGTCGTGCTGGAGTGGACACCTGTGGAACAGGCTGTAAGTTACAGCGTATACCGGGCAGAGGGTACGGACAGCGGTTACGTGAAGATCGGCAGTACGGCTGGTGCGGAATACACAGACAGCAATGTGAAGCCTTCAACGACCTATTATTATAAAGTGCAGTCGATGGGCATAGGAGGCGTGTCGGAGTGGTCCGCGCCTGTTAGTACAACAACAAAGCCTCCGGTAACGATGCCGCAAGCACCGACCGGTTTAACGGAGGTTTCCTCAGCTCATTCATCTTTCGAAATCAAGTGGGATCCGGTAGGCAATGCGGAAAGCTACAATATTTATCGCAAGGCGAATGAAGAAAGTACCTACTCTCTGCTGGGGAGCACGTCATCCGCTTCGTATGTGGATGGCAGCGTCAGCGTCAGCCGATCGGGTTACAGCTACAAGGTGACGGCTGTCAATGAAATGGGAGAAAGCGCGCAGTCAGATGATATAACGATTACAATGCCATTACCTACCGCTCCAATAGATTTTGAGGCAGGCTGGGTCGGCGATACGTTTGTTGGCTTTATTTGGACATCGGGCAGTGGTGAAAGTCAAGTGAACGTATACAGAGAAGCGAACGGCGTCGTGGAATATGTAGGTTACGGCAAAGTCAATACGTTCTATGATCGAACTGCGCAGCCGGGCGTCGAGTACACCTACTATGCCAAGGGTGTGAATGCAAGCGGTGAATCGGAGATGTCCAATACCGTTACGGTGACACCAGGATACGTGACGGTCTTGGAAAACTGGATGGAAATATTCCAGACATCCAATGATTTATCAGGTCCGCTGGTTCACCAGCTATCGAATACTTTGCGGCAGGCGCAGCATCATTTAGACAAAGGCTCAGTGCAGAAAGCTGTCCAATTTGCCGAGAAATATTTGGAGCAGTTAGGTGAAGATGCGCATCAGGAACATGTTTCGGCCTTAGCGAAGTGGATGCTGTCCAAATATGCTGAAGAGTTCATTACGTTTTTGCAAGCTAATGAATAGATATGAGGAATAAGACATAAAAAAGGAAGGGGCATCCCTTCCTTTTTTATTTGGTGCATTGCCCGCAATCTGGATATCCATTATAATGACGGCGGAAAACATTGTTATTTATTCGCATATAAAGGAGAGCTTGTACTTGATTTCGATGCTAGATTCAGCGATCAGTGTACCATCGCTTATTTGGTTGTTTTTAGTCGCCTTTATGCTTCACGATTTTGAAGAGATTATCCGCATCGAGCCCTGGTTTCGGCGGCATCACAGGCGCATATTTAGTAAAGTGCCTGCACGGTTTCATAAGGATCTGCAGTCCTTCTCACGCATGACGTCATCGCAATTCGCCGTCGCGGTTTGCATCGAATTTATCATATTCATTCCAGTTACCTACTTGGCAGCGGAAAAAGGAATGTACTTGATGTTTTTAGCTTTTAATGCGGTGTTGCTGCTTCATGTGTTCATGCACATCGGGCAAGCGCTGTTTGTAAACATGCTCGTTCCGGGTGTGACGACGGCAGTGTTCATCACCTTGCCTTATTCGCTGTACTTATTTTACAGGCTGCTGCATGAACAGCTCATCGAGTGGTCTGACATATGGATCAGCATTCCGTTCGGACTGACACTCATCCCGATCATATTATTTGGGCACAAAACAGGAGAGAAGCTCATCCCGGCAAGTTCATCTACCAATCATCTTCATAAAATGTAACGGTTCATACCCGGTATTTTTTCTTGTATTCGGTAGGGGTAATCCCTGTAATTCGTTTGAATGTTTTATAGAAATAGGACGTGCTCTCGAATCCGCAATGGGAGGCAATGACCTCGATATTCTCGTCCGTTGTGACAAGCTGTTCCTTCGCCATGACGATTCGTTTGCTGAGAATAAAATCCGTCACATTCATTCCTGTCCACTGCTTGAATACTCTTGAAAAATGGGGTGGTGAGACGGAGGCTTTCGTACTTAAATGCGATAAGCCGATGGGCCCTGTCAAATGCTGATCAATGTAAGGCAGAATCTCCTTCATCCATTTCGGCATGAGCGCAAAAGCTTCACCCAGAGAAGGGTCTGATGTGAAAGAATGGCGATTTAAACACAAGAGCAGGTGCAGCAAATGAATGACGATCGCTTGAGAGTACCCGAAGCTTTGATGTACACGTTCGTGGTGCATTCGGCCCAGTAGTTCCTCCACCTGACTCCTCACCGCACCTGCCAGCTCCATTTTATAAATACTCTTTTTTCGGGCAATTTCAAAGCATCGAATCGGGGAATATGCATCATCGCCTGCCCATTTCATCAGCAACGGACCGAAGAATAAGGCCGTAGAAGTGACCGGCTCTCTCTCATCGGGGAACGCGCGGTGGATCGTATTCGGAGGCAGAAGAAACAAATCGCCTTCCCTCATATCGTAGAAGGTGCTGCCTATAAAAAATCTCCCCAAGCCTTTGTATACATAGACAAGCTCATATCCATCGTGAAAGTGATCAGGCAGCTCATGCTCGGGCTGCTTCGTATTTTGATAGACCAAATCGAATGGAAAAGGATTGTTTTCAATCAGTTGTTTACGGATAGGATTCATGATGCTCGATCCTTTCATTAGAGCCTAAAGTAAATCTATTATATCAAAATCGAGCACAAATAAGTGAAAATCGTTGGTTTTCATCTTTGATATGAACGGTAAAATGAAAGATATGAAGTTCATGAAAGGGTGGGATCATCGAATATGAAATATAGAACACTGGGAAAAACAGGCTTGGAAGTATCGGCACTTAGCTTTGGCGCATCATCGCTGGGCTCCGTATTTCGTGAGGTGAATGAAGCCGAATGCATCCAAACGGTGAATACGGCATTGGATCTTGGAATCAATTTCATCGACGTGTCGCCCTATTACGGATTAACCAAGGCCGAAACGATGCTGGGAAAGGCGATTCGGAACATCCCGCGCGACCGGTTCTATCTTTCCACGAAGGCTGGCCGCTACGGTGCGGATGAATTCGATTTCTCAAAGACGCGCATCATCCGCAGCTTGGATGAAAGCTTGAAGCGGCTCCATACGGATTATGTAGATATTTTATTTTTGCATGATATTGAATTTGTACCGGCTGAGATCATTTTGGAAGAGGCGCTTCCTGCACTGGATCAATTGAAGCAGGAGGGAAAAATTCGTTTCAAAGGCATCAGCGGACTGCCGCTGCAGCTATTCGAAACCTTCGTGCCGAAGGTAGAGCTGGATGCGATCATTTCGTACTGTCATTATTCCTTAAACGATACATCGCTGCTCGATTTGCTGCCGCTGTTGGAGGAGAAAAATATCGGACTGGTGAACGCTTCTCCGCTGTCGATGGGATTATTAAGCACACGGGAGGCAGCAGATTGGCATCCTGCACCTGAAGAGGTAAAGAGGGTATGCAAGCAGGCTGCAGACTACTGCACTTCACGTGGTGAAGATATCGCGAAGCTGGCCGTGCAGTTTTCAACTTCGAATGAGCGTATTCCAACAACGTTGGTGAGTACAGCGAACCCGGATAACATCCGTAAAAACATTGGCTGGTTGGAAGAGGAAATGAATACGGAGCTTCTGGAGGAAGTAATCGATCTATTGAAGCCTGTTCTGAACAAAACCTGGTCTAGTGGAAGACCTGAATATAATCAGCATAATGAATAAGGAGGGCGTTCATATGAAAGCGATCGTATGTGAAGAGATCGGACGTTTTAAACAGATTGAAAAGGAAGCACCGGTGCTTCAGGATGGAAATGCGATGGTCCGTGTGAAAAGAATCGGCATCTGCGGCACGGATCAGCATGCATACCGCGGCAACCAGCCGTTCTTTACGTATCCCCGAATCCTTGGACATGAGCTGGCGGGAATTATTGAAGAGATTGGTCCCAATGATGGGGGGCTAAAGGCAGGAGACCAGGTGACGGTCATTCCTTATTTGGAATGCGGTCAGTGTATCGCCTGCCGCAGCGGCAAACCGAATTGCTGCACGCAGGTGAACGTGCTAGGGGTTCATATTGACGGAGGAATGCAGGAGCGGATCTCCGTTCCCGTCTCTCATCTCATTCAGACGAACGATCTCACCTTGGATCAGACGGCAATTCTGGAACCGCTGAGCATCGGTGCCCATGCTGTGAATCGTTCGGACATGAAGCCGGGTGAAACCGTGCTCGTGATTGGAGCGGGGCCTATTGGACTCGGCGTGATGGCTTTTGCTAAGTATAAAGGGGCACGCGTCATCGCGATGGACATCAATGACAGCAGGCTCGCTTTTTGCCGGGAATGGGCAGGCGCAGATGAAACGGTGAACGCGCTAGAAGATGCCGGAGCACAGCTGGAGCTGTTAACGGGCGGTGATTATCCGACGATCGTTTTTGATGCCACAGGCAATGCGAATTCGATGATGCAGGCTTTCCAATTCGTCGCACATGGCGGAAAGCTGGTCTATGTCGGTTTAGTGAAAGCGGATATCACGTTTCATGACCCGGACTTCCACCGGCGGGAAATGACGCTGATGGGCAGCCGCAATGCGACCATGACAGACTTTAAGGAGGTCATGGAAGCGGTGAAGCAGGGGAGCATCGATGTGGATCGTTATATTACGCACCGTGCGACGTTCGATGAGATGGCAGGCCGCTTTGAGGAGTGGCTGAATCCGGAATCGAAAGTCATTAAAGCGATGGTAGAGCTGTGAGTTTTAAATAGCATAGTTGATCAGAAAAAGCCTCAAGCAAGAGGCTTTTTCTCATTTTTAACGAGATGCATTTCACCAGATCGGATAAACCTTTTTTCGGCTTTTTCGGAATAATCCATATGAATTGCCCGACATCCTCCATACCTCGCTTTGGTGACAATCGTTATAATGAGTACATACAGGACGACTTCGAAGCGTCAATAAAAAGAAGTTTAAATTATGATGGAAACGCTAACAGGGGGGACGAATGAAAATGAATCAAATGGTAAAAAGAAGTTTGGCTGTGCTGCTTGCAGTGTTTATGGTCGTCATGGCGGCGGCATGTGGAAACAACGATAACAATAGCGGGAATAATGCGAATTCATCTGGGAACTCGGAGGCGGCAGGATCTGAGGAAAAGGTATCCCTGAATATGTGGACATGGCATCCGTCTCCAGAAGTATGGGAGCCGATTTTAAATAAATTTTATGAAAAGTACCCGAATATCAAAGTGAATGTCAGTGTATATCCTAGCTTGGATTATCAGCAGAAGGTGCCGATTGCGCTGACGACAGGTGAAGACATCGATATCGTCGGAGTACAGGCAACAGCCTTCGCGGCGCAAATTGAACCTTATCTGGAACCGATGGACGGCCTGATGAAGGAATATGTCGGTGCGGATTGGGAAACGAAATACGATGCCAGTTCCATCGAGCAGGCTAGAAAAATTACCGAAGAGTTCGTGACGGCTCCGGTGGGAAGCGCCGGTGCGATGGTCATCTATTACAATATGGGCATTCTGAAGGAACTCGGTTTAGAAGCGCCTCAGACGTATGAGGATTTGAAAGAGATCGCAAGCGTCTTAAAGGAGAAGAAGCCGGATGTGATGCCAATGGCGATTGGCGGCAAAGAAGGCTGGACGCTGGATGAAGTGGTGCTGTCTCTTCTTGGACAGCAAACAGACTTATATAACGATATTCGTTACAATCAGGCTTCATTCAATACGCCAGAATACGTCCAAGCGATTCAAGATTTTAAGCAAATGTTTGAAGATGGCGTCATGACGGAAGATGTGATGGACCTAGATTACAGCCGTTCTCTCGAAGTATTCTCTAACGGTCAGGCAGCCATGTTCGTGCAGGGAACTTGGGAATCTTATCTGCTGTCGGAGCCGATTCGGGCTGATAAGCAAATTGCGCTTGAAGATGTTGGCTTAATGGCATTCCCAGCAGTGAGCGGCGAAGGTACGCCATCCATTCGCTCTTTCATTGATATCGGCTTGGGCGTGACACAAACATCAGAGCATAAGAAAGAAGCAATGGACTTCATTCGGTTTATGACGCTGGAGGAAGGGGCAGACATGCTGGGAGATCAATTCATCGTCGTGCCAAGCAAAGTAGGATATACACCGCAGGCAGAAACATTGACGAGTGATGAGGCCAAGGCATCTTACGAGCGTATGGTGGAGCTGGTTCAAAACCCATCCGCCGACCGGAACAACCTATCTTCTCTAAGTGCCATTATCGGAAGCGAGCTGCAGAGGGTGATTCTTTCCGGACAAGATATCGAAACGACGGTTAAAAATATTCAGAGTGAATTCGAGACGGGTAAATACAACTAGCATGATGTCATCTGAGGGCTGCCGCAGTTTACTTATGTAACGGCGGCAGCCCTTTCATCGTTCATACAGATAGGGGAGGGGAAGTATGGAAACAGCCAGATCCAAAGCAACTTGGTCGAGGAAACTGAAGGACAATGTGGCAGGATATCTGTTTATTTTGCCGACATTGATTTTATTTGGCGTATTTTTTGTTTTTAGTTTTTATTTTTTGATAAAAACCAGCTTTCAGGATGTTAATCTATCATTTTTGAACGCAGAGTTTGTAGGTTGGGACAATTATAAGCTGGTTCTATCCGATGATCGTTTTTTTAAATCCGTTTTCAACAACTTCGTACTCTCTGCATTTGGTATTTTTGTAAGCTTGACGCTGGGATTTCTGGTTTCGATCTTTCTCAGCTTTAAATTCCGAGGCAGCCGTCTACTGCATGGTATTTACTTTTTGCCTAGCTTGCTGCCGATGGCACTGACGGCTTCCGTATTCGGATTAATGATGGAGTACAAATTCGGTACGTTAAACGTGTTTTTGCGGTCGATCGGATTGGAAGAGTTTGCGCTTCGCTGGTTGGGAGATCCGCAGCTGGCTCTGTACTCTGTCATGTTCGTATCGATTTATTTAATAGGGATTCCGATGATGTATTACACATCTGAATTAACGACGCTGAACACCGGAATATTGGAGGCGGCGGTGATCGATGGTGCAGGCATGTGGAAAATTATCGGCTTTATCTTATTCCCGCTTCTCAAAAACTCACACAAAACGATTATTTTATCCATGCTGCTTGCCAGCTTCCGGGAATTTGAACGCGTCTTCTTAATGACGGACGGAGGGCCTGCGGGCGCAACCGAAATTACATCTACGTACATTTACCGATATGTAAAAATGGGAACCGATATGGGATATGTATCCGCCGCATCTGTCATTATACTGTTGATCGCACTCGTCATTTCCTTTATTCAGCTGAGTGTTTACCGGAGATCTTCACGTAAATAAACCTGAGGAGTGGGATTATGGATTTAATCGTTTCGAATAAAAAAGAAAAGACCGTGATCTTTCTGTTTTTTCTTGTTCTTACATTGCTTTGGGTATTTCCTGTATATTCCGCGATTCGAAACTCGCTGCGTGTGAATGGAATCGATAATTATATATACGTCCTTACACATAAGATTGCGGATATTCCAATTTACCTTACGTTTTTCAACTCGTTATTTATCGCGTTAGCGAATGCGACGCTCATTTTATTCATCGGTTCAGTCGCAGCCTACGCCTTCTCCAAAATTTCTTTTAAGGGCAAAGAAGGCATCTATATCGTGGTGCTAATGTGTTTGTCCATTCCGGCTGCCGTAACACTCGTTCCATTTTTCTTCATTTTGAAAAATATCGGCATGTACAATTCCTTATGGGGAGTCGTTCTTGCGCAAGTCGCGATGAATTTACCGTTTGTCATATTGGTTTGCCGCAACTATTTCGATGGACTGCCGAATGACTTATTGGAGTCGGCTCGAATCGACGGAGCGAACATCTTTCAAATTTTCAGCCGGATCTATTTGCCGATGGCCAAGCCGATCTTAGCCAATATGGGGATCTTGTCGATTATGTGGTCGTTCCAGGATTTCTTATTCCCGCTCATGTATTTAACGGATAAAGATTTAACGACGGCGACGATGGCGATCAGCAGCTTTAAAGGGGTATTTGGTATGAATCCGGCGGATGCTGGCAGGTATAATGCCGCACTCGTCATCTTAGGAATTCCGGCAATTCTTGTCTTTATATTCGCACAGCGATTTATTGCACAAGGAATAACCGCAGGTGCTGTAAAGGAGTAATACGCGAACCATTAGGCACTTCGACAAAAGACGGTTTTACATGATGAACTATGTGAAGTGAAAGGATTGAAGCACTTCGAAGGAGGCGATTAGATGAAGCTGTTGTACAGAAGCCCGGCTTATGCGTGGACCGAGGCGCTTCCCATCGGCAATGGACGTTTGGGAGCGATGGTGTTCGGAGGGATTGAGACGGAGCATCTTCAATTGAACGAGGATTCCCTTTGGTCGGGATTCCCGCAAGCTACGAATGTTCCCCGAGCGAAGGAGGTGCTTCCTGAGGTTCGGCGCCTGCTGATGGAAGGGAAATATGAAGAGGCGGATCAGCTCTGCAAATCGATGATGGGTCCGTATAATCAATCCTATTTGCCGATGGGTGATCTATATTTGAGATTTCAGCACGGTAATCTGTCGGACAGCAGCACGCCGTTCGAAGTGTCAGAATGGCCCTATCGCAGATATCTGGATTTAGAATCGGGGACGGTGAAGGTGCTTTATCGGGTCGGGCAGACCGAATATACACGGGAAATCTTCAGTTCATTCCCTGATCAAGTGATTGCCATAAGGCTGCAGGCGGACCGCCCGGGAAAAATCAGTTTTACCGCAGGCTTTGCGAGCAAGCTGAAATATCGGACGAACCAAACGGAGGAAGAGTTGATCCTGGAAGGCCTATGCCCGGAGCACATCGATCCGAGTTATTATGACACAGAGCAGCCGATTCAGTATGCAGATTGGGATACAAGCCAGTCCATGCGCTTCCAAGCAAGGTTAACGGTTCAGCATGAAGGTGGAAAGTGCCATGTCGACCGTGACGGGCTGCATGTCGCAGGTGCGGACAGCTGCACGATCTACCTCGCGGCTGCGACGAGTTTTAACGGTTTTGACCGCAAGCCTGATCTGCAGGAAGGTAAAGATCCGGCCAAGCTGATAGAAGAGGTTCTCTCGAAGGCTGCGGTTTACAGCTATGATGAACTGTACGCACGCCATGTTGCTGACTACCAATCCTTGTTTCATCGAGTGTCTTTTACGCTGGAAGGAAGCTATGATACGGAGAATTTTCCGACAGACCGCAGAATTGCGGAATACGGCGCAAAGGATCGGAAGCTGATCGAACTGCTCTTTCATTATGGAAGATATCTTCTGATCTCGAGCTCACGTCCAGGCTCACAGCCTGCCAACCTGCAAGGGATATGGAATGATGAGGTCAGACCGCCGTGGAGCAGCAACTGGACGCTGAATATTAACGCACAAATGAATTATTGGGCCGCGGAAACATGCAATCTCTCCGAATGCCATGAACCGCTGCTGAATATGACCCGAGAACTTGCCATAGCTGGAAGGGAGACGGCGAAGGCGCATTACGGAGCTCGGGGATGGGTCGCCCATCATAATACGGATATTTGGCGACAGTCGTCTCCGGTCGGCGATTACGGTCAAGGGGATCCAGTCTGGGCCATATGGCCGATGGGCGGCGTATGGCTTACACAGCACTTGGCTGAACATTTCCGTTTTACATTGGACACGGATTATTTAAGGACAGAAGCATACCCCATTATGAAGGAAGCCGCGCTGTTCTGTCTCGATTGGTTGATTGACAAAGGGGACGGAACACTAATTACGGCACCATCGACTTCACCGGAGCATCGCTTTATTACGCCGAATGGGAATGCGGCGGGTGTGAGTATAGCATCGACTGCAGATATCGAAATGATCTGGGAATTGTTGTCGAATTGTATTGAGGCCGCCGAGCTATTAGGTACAGATGAAGCTTTGGTCCAGGAGTGGAGGAATGCGCTGGAACATCTGCAGCCGCTTCAGATTGGAAAGCATGGCCAGCTGCAGGAATGGTCCGAAGATTTTGAGGATGAAGAACCACAGCATCGCCATAACTCCCATTTATTTGCGATCTATCCAGGAAGACAGCTGACTCCTTCCGAAACGCCGGAGCTGTTCCAGGCTGCTAGACGTACTTTGGAAAGGAGAGGCGATGGAGGAACGGGCTGGAGTCTTGCGTGGAAGATCGGTCTATGGGCTCGATTCCTTGACGGTGAACGTTCTCTTAAACTGATCGATCATTTGCTTCAACTTGTGGATGAGCGGGAATTGATGAATTATCATCAAGGCGGTGTATACGCGAATTTGTTCGACGCCCACCCGCCGTTTCAGATCGATGGCAATTTCGGATTTACGGCAGGGCTGGTGGAGATGCTCATGCAGTCTCACGAGGGATACATTCACCTGCTGCCTGCACTTCCGTCAGATTGGACGAATGGACGTATAGCGGGTTTGCGTGCGCGAAATGGTTTTGAAGTATCTATCGATTGGAAGAACGGAGGCTTGCGGCAGGCCGAGATTCTCTCCTTGGCAGGCAAAACTTGTACAGTGAATTATCGGGAAGCCGTTGTTGTCTATGAGGATGGTATTCAGATTGGCCGCAGCGATGATTCGGGCAAGCTTGTTTTTTTAACTGAAATCGGTCATCGGTACACGATTCAACCGATCGAAAAATAAATATGACGTTTAAAAGCTGGGACACGCACAGAGGTCATTGTGCCTGTTTCCCAGTTTTTTCTTTTGCCGCAATTATCCCGTTGTTTTGCTATAATAGGTGGATATCTCGGAATTCTCCATATGGAATATCGGGAATTTCCATAGGTAAAACATGCTTAAACCTCTTACAATTTAATGAAAGAGCAAGCTGCCTGATGAGGTGAATCCATGTTTAAAACATTAAAGTACCAATACTATCTGTTCATCTCATTATCCTTGGGCGTCCTCGTAATCCTGTTGGCGACGAATGTGATCTTCTATTTGTATACAGAATCGATCATTGAGAAGAACATCGTCCAAAACAAACTGCAGACAACACAAAAAGTACAGGAACAGCTTGATGCGATGCTGACGGAAATGAACAACATTTCTATTTCTGTAAACGCTTCAAATTATATACAACAGGTGCTGCGAGATATTCCGTACGACCGAAACGAGAATTATTTCGATAACGAACCGCAGGTCAGCAAGGAAGTTCGGGATGTTCTGTATTCGATCACAAGTCTTCAGCCGATTAAAGGCAGCATCGTGATTGTATCCAGATATATGGACTATATCAGCCTAGGTAGCAATGCAAATCATCAAACGATGAGCAAAGAAAACGTGGCGGACGTGCCGGGGGTCCCGGAACTGATGCAGACGAACCGGATTAGTATGGATCATATTCTGCTGCTGCCGCACAAGGAACGCTGGTCTGAAGAGGGGAAGCAGGTCATTTCATTGATTCGTCCCATTCGAGATAATTTTAATGTGTATGGCATTATTGAAATCAGTTATGATCTGGAGCATTTCGAGCAGTTGTTCTCCTTTAATGAGGACAGCAGCGGTGCTGGTTTTATGATTGTTGACGAGCGGAATAATGTGGTGCTTAATCGATTGTCTGAGGGAACCGGACTTTCGGAGTCGGACTTTTTTCGCGGCGATTTGTTTACACGCTCCTCCGGTAATTTGGAAATGAAAGGAGCGGGTGGCAGTACCTACGCGGTTACTTTTGCCAAATCCGGAAATGAAGATTGGGTCATTGCAATGGTGGAAGACATCAGCGCGTACAAGCGTCCCATCATTGTTTTACGCAATACGACCATCGCCATCTACATTTTAACCGTCATGATAACGCTCGTATTTCTATATATCTACACACTTGGAATTACCCGCCCTATTCGGCGGCTGAAGCGATCTATTCTGGATATGGATGCGAAGGATCTAAACAAGTTCGTGTACAGCTCAAGTACGAATAATGAAATCATGCTGCTTGGACAAGCATTCAAAAATTTGCTGGACGAGATTCAGATTCACATTAAACGAACGGAGCAGGCTCATCGCAATGAAATGACGGCCAATATGGCTGCGCTGCAGGCTCAAATTAATCCGCATTTTCTGTACAATACGCTGTCTGTCATTAGTGCGCATGGTCTGAAGAAGGGGAATCACGATGTGGTCGAGATGTCGACGGCGCTGTCTGAAATGTTTCGTTATGTCACGAAGCAGGACAGCAGACAGACGATCATTGCGAAAGAAATGAAGCATATCCAAAATTATTTGATGCTGATGGAGCGCAGATATGAGGGACTGTTCCAATATGAGATTGATATGGATCCCGGCATCGGGCACGTACAGGTTCCTAAACTGGTGCTCCAGCCGTTCGTCGAAAATATGTTCCAGCATGCCTTTGCTGCCCGCAAGCCGCCTTGGCGTATTCAGGTGAATACGATGGTGACCTTAGATCGGTGGTGTATCGAGTTTATCGATAATGGTGTCGGTATGGATGAACAAACGATTGGGCGGTTTTATGAACGCATTGAGAAGTTTAAAACAACGGGGGAAATGTTGGGGGCCGATCAGGAATCGGAAGGCATCGGCGTCGTCAATGCTTTTTCACGGCTGTACTTGATGGATCCCGAAGGAGCTTATATTAGCTTTCATAACCGGGAGGACGAAGAAGGCGGAGCGATGATCCGAATAGGAGGGACTTATAAACATGTATCGAATCGTGCTGATTGAAGATGAACCCCCTATACTGCAAATGGCCAAAATTCTCATTGAATCGTTTCAGCCTGGCTTCGAGGTGTCGGGATGTGCGTATAACGGCGAGGATGGCATGGCTCTCATTCGCGAACAGAATCCGGATGTAGTCATTACAGATATCCGTATGCCGATGATGGACGGGCTGACGCTGATTCGTGAATTGTCGGCAGAGCAGCCGGATATCGAATGGGTCATTTTATCCGGTTATGCCGAATTTGATTATGCGGTAAAAGCATTAGAGCTGGGTGTCAGCGATTATATTTTGAAGCCTATTGATCCTGCTCAGCTGAAGAAAGTGCTGGAGAAGCTTGCCGTACAGCTTGAACAGAAGCGGGAACTTCACATGCGGGAGTGGATGCTTCGCAGCTTTCGGGAAGGCGATTTCCCCGAAGAAGGCGCTTCGTGGTTTCAGGAGGAAGTATACTGTCCGATCCTGCTTGTGGCAGGTAATCTGGCTTCTAATCTTCACGATCCCATGAACCCGGGGAAGGATTTCTTTGGACCATCGTTCTTGGACAGATTACGGGGGCTGAAGCCGGAAGCGGTTCGATCACAGCTGCTCGTCGAAGGGCTGGCTTCGAATCAAAAGCTGCTTCTGCTGGGCGGGGGACGTGAGCTGGAGGAAGAGGAGATGGTAGATCCACTGCTCTCGCTGCTTGAAGAGAAAGAAACCGGAAGCATCCCGCTGCACGTGTTCGTGGGCAGGTCGATCACCTCCATTCATGATGTCCCGGATTCGATTCAAGCTTTGATCAGCAGTTCCCATTCCAGGCTGCATATCGGCAAATCCGAAGTGGTTCGTATGTTTGTGGAGGAAGAAAGCCCAATGAATTATACGGAAGATAAAGGAACCTGTGACAGATTGATTCGGGAGACGGAATTTACGATATTTCAGCAGGAACTGTTATCTTGGGCGAGGAAGTGGCAGGAGCGTGCATACTCGCAAGCTCGGGTGGAATGGATTTTCAACCGAATCGTAGAAGGATTTCATGCAAGGATGAATCAATTGGCTATAGACAGCTGGGATCTGCAGGAGCTCTTTGCCGCGTATACCGACGATCAAGATTTAATTCATGCTTTTCTGCAGCTTGTCCAGGATGCCTATTTTGCTGACGCACAACACATGGATGGTGCTAAATCAACTTCGGCGGATTTGGCGGAGGAGATTTCCGTTTATCTGCAAAGCCGATTCGATACTCCTATTTCATACGATGATTTGCAGGAGAAATTTGGCTACCATAAGGATTACCTTGCTCAATTATTTCGGCAGCGTTTTCATATGTCCCCTAACAAATATTTGGTCCAACTGCGTATCGAGCATGCGAAACAGCTCATGTCCGTACATGCCGATCTGCCTCTAAAGGAAATTGCCGCTAGAGTAGGGTATGAAGACCCATTGTATTTCAGTAAAGTGTTCAAAAGCTTGGAAGGAATGAGTCCATCCAAATTCAGAGAGCGCCTGATCTCTGGATCAGAGGTGGGAGGATCCTGCGATGTACAGGTCAAGAATGATTAGGATCATGTTAGCGGGGCTGGTGTTGTTTCTCGTCATGAATGTGTGGTGGCTCGTTTCATTGTTTAGGCCGGAGCAAGCAGAAGCGCCTGAAAATAGTCCAACGACGTTAAAGCTCTTGACGAGTGAGGTATGGCTGAATGAGCCGTATGTTCAACGTGCCATTGAAAGCTTTCAGCAGAAGACAGGAGTGGAGCTGGACATTGAAACGGTGCCAAGCAACTCTGCTGCTTCGATTATTAAAAAGAAGTTTGCCGTTAATGTCATACCAGACCTTGTCATGTTTTATGGCGGAGCGCAGATGCAGGCACTTCATCCGGAACAAAGCTTTGTTGCATTTTCTGAGGCATCTTGGGTGAAGGATTTAAAGCCGTTTGTCATTCCGCAAATCACGAACAATTTTGAAATTTATGGATTTCCCTTATGGGAAGGTTCGATTTTTGGCGTGATCTATAATAAAGAGATTTTTCAGGTGCTTGAAATTGAAGTGCCGACCAGTTTGGAGACGTTTTATGAGGCCTGCGAGCAGCTCTTAGATGCGGGAGTAATCCCATTTTATATGGGATTCAAGGATGTTTGGCCTGTCTATCCTCAATTCGGACTCAGCATGATGTCATCCAATTATTCGAATATGGTAGAGCGTCTGAACCGAAACCAATTGAAGCTGACGGAGATGCCCGAGATTGAGGTGTACTTGGATTGGTACTTGACGCTTGCAAATCAAGGGTATTTAGGCGATGCCTTCCCGAATAACAGCTGGGAGGGACAGAACGAGGCGCTTCGAAGCGGGGAGTATGCGATGGCCATCGGATCAGATACCTACATCCATACCGAATTGCAGGCGGAAGGGGAGGAATCCCGATTTGGACTCATGCCGTTTTACTTCGGCTTTCAACCGGAAGGGAATTATGTCCGCAATGATCTGATGATGATGTATGTCAATGCGAATAGTCCAAATAAAGCGTTGGCTGAGCAATTTATAGAATTGACGGCGGGTTCATTGGATGATGCATATCGGGACGTATTTACGGAATCGTTGTTCCATCATGTTGCGACCGCTAAGATGACACCGGAACGCTCGGAGCTTGCCGCATCGCAGCAGGAACGAATGATCGTAGACGCTTATTCTTCACTGGTCATTGGATTTAACCCAGAGGAAATGTCGGTTCCTATTGAAGAAATGATGCTGAGCCGGATGACGTTAGAGCAGGCGGTACAAAAACTGGAGGAAATTAGAGCAGCCAATGCCCGGAATGAAGGGACACCAGGATTTTAAATGGAATGAGAAGGGGAGGGGGAATTATGCAAGAATTGTCGAATCATTTAGAATAGACAACGAAGAAGAGGAGAATGACATGGGGCTATTCGGCAAGCTGTTTGGCAGGAAATCGGCAGGACATATTATAGGTAGAATGAAGATGGAGCTGGCCAAGGATGGCCTTCGGCATCCGGAGCTGCTTCATATATTGATTCAAGATATCAGAAAAGGACATGAAGAGGCCATCCCTCAGATCGTGAGAAGGATGGGAAATGCGTTTCGGCATCATGCGGGTATGTCGCAGGCCGATGGCAGAGCTTATTTGGATCATCCGTTCATGCAGAGTCTGATTGAAGTGCATACACTCGAGTGCTATAAACTTGGCTACAGTCTGGGCAGCCAGATTCGAATTGGTCAGGCGGATGCGGAGTATCAGAAGGAGATCGGTATTCTGTGTCAGGAGCAGGTAGAAGAAATGAAGGCTGAAGCAAGACAGACTATTCGAGACGAAAAGGTGATTGAGTGTTTTATCATCACTTGCAAAGAAGCGTTCGATATCGGTGCCAGCGATGGGGCAGCTTAAAAAGAAAAAGGGCAGCGATTCGCTGTCCTTTTAGCACGATTAAGGCACCATATTCAGTATTTCCTCAACCCATTCAGGATTTTCGACGATTGGCATTCATAGATCTGAGTCGAACGTGCTATGCACTGATTCGTGGAGAGCATTTAGTTCCTATGCGAACTCAAAGGGCTTGGCTCATTACAGATTCAAATCCGATGGAAAACAACGGGTAAAAGGCGTGTACCATATCCAGAACGTAAACAGTTACCACAGTCGCTTGAAGAAATGGATGGACCGCTTTAATGGTGTTGCCACCAAATATTTGCAACAATATTTGACATGGTTTCTTTTTATAGATAGCAAGGAATATGAGAATAAGAAGAATATGTTGGTGAAATCGTGCCTGTTTACTGTAACCGAAACGAATACCAAACTTCGGCTTTCTGCTTATTCTTGCTAAGCTAACGGGGCAGGATAAGGAATTTTTGAAAGGTTATTGATACAATAGAAAGGTGGGAGATTTTTTATAGTAACAAAACGTCTTATAATTAGAGAAATGGTGCAGTCCGATTATGATGCATTGTGCAGAATATTGTGTGATGAGGAAGTAATGCGTGCTGCTTATGAAAGTGCATTCAACTTAGAAGAAGCACAAAATTGGCTTAACAGACATCTTAAAAGATATGAAGAATATGGTTTTGGACTTTGGGCTGTTGTATTAAAAGAAACAAACGAAATGATTGGTCAATGTGGCTTGACAATGCAAGACTGGATGGGGAGGGGAATTTTGGAAATAGGTTTTTTGTTTCAAAAAGCGTATTGGCACAAAGGTTACGCAACAGAAGCGGCAATTGCTTGCAAGGAATACGCTTTTTCAGTTCTTAATGCAAATAGGGTTTATTCTATCTCAACTTTCGCAGCTTGGAATAGGCAGATAAGCCTTGATGTAATTGGGTAAAGCAGAGATCCATTGCTGTAATTGACACTGAATCAGAGTGGAAAGCTTTTTCCCTGCTTTTGAAGCGACTTCGTG